>CAITYE010000069.1 GCA_903896535.1 uncultured Paracraurococcus sp. | reverse complement strand
CTTGAATAAGGCCACCTTGCCTTCCATCACGGGCTTGGAGGCCAAGGCGCCAAGATTGCCGAGGCCGAGCACCGCGGTGCCGTTGGAGACCACAGCGACGAAATTGCCTTTCGATGTGTAGTCATAGGCCAGCGCAGGATCGCGATGAATGTGCAGACAGGGCTCCGCGACACCAGGGCTATATGCAAGGCTGAGATCGCGCGCCGTGACCAGCGGCTTGATCAGCCGGGTCTCCAGCTTGCCCGGCCGCCCCTCGGCGTGCAGCGCCAGCGCCTCCTCGGGCGTTACCCGCGCGGTGCGCGTATCTGGCGCTGCCGCCGCAGTCGGGCCGCTCTTGCTGGCTTCGTCCATGGTCGCTGGTTCCGTTTCCCCAGAGTGGCTTGCAGTGTTGCAGCCCCGGACGCCGGCGTGAAGCATGGTGGTTCGCGGATGCGAAGCGGGTCGCGCTGCGCTAACAGGGAGGTGATGGACGATCAGGCCTCTGCCACGCCGCTCTCCGCCGCCGGCGCGTCGCCGGCCATGGCGCAATGGTTCGCTGCGAAAGCCGGGCACCCCGACGCCCTGGTCTTCTTCCGCATGGGCGATTTCTACGAGATGTTCTTCGCCGATGCCGAGGCTGCCTCGACCGCGCTTGATATCGCTCTGTCTTTCCGCGGCGAACATCAGGGCCGCCGGGTGCCGATGTGCGGCGTCCCCGTGCATGCCCATGAAAGTTATCTCGCCCGGCTGATCCGCCGCGGCTTCCGGGTCGCCATCGCCGAACAGATGGAGACGCCCGAGGAGGCGAAGCGCCGCAAAGCACCAGCCGTCCGCCGAGAGGTGGTCCGCCTCGTCACGCCGGGTACCGTAACTGAGGACAACCTGCTCGAAGCCGCGCGCCCGGCCTGGCTGCTAGCCCTGGCCCCGTATCCAGGACACATCGGCGCCGCCTGGCTCGATCTCTCGACCGGCGCGTTCGAGACCGAACGCATCACGCCGGCCGAACTGCCGGCCCTGCTGGCCCGCCTGGAGCCTGCAGAAATCCTTGCCCCCGCGTCGCTCGACCTCATCGGTGCCGTGGCCGGGACACCGCCGCGCGATGCCGAGCGAAGCCTCGCCGCAGCTTATGGAATGGCGTCCCTTGAAGGGTTCGGGCAGTTCAGCAGTGAGGAAATCTCTGCGGCGGCCATGGCGCTCGACTACGTTCGCGCCACCCAGAATGGCGCCGCCCTCGCCCATCTCACCCGCCCCACGCCGCGCGGCGACCGCGGCCTGCTGCAGATGGATGCCGCGACCCGGCGCAGCCTGGAGATCCTCCGCAGCGAACGCAGCGGCCCGCGGGATTGCCTGCTGGGCGCGATCGATCGCACCGTGACTGCCGCCGGCGCCAGGCTGCTGGCCGAACGCCTCGCCTCGCCGCTGGCCGAAATCGCCCCCATCGCGGCGCGCCAGGATGCGGTGGCGGCGCTGCTGACCGGGGCAGAGCGGCGGGCGGCGATCCGTAGTGAGTTGCGTGGGACGCCCGACATGGCTCGCGCCCTGGCCAGGCTCGCGCTCGATCGCTTCACGCCGCGCGACCTGGCGGCGATCCGCGACGGGCTCAACCGAGCCGCAATCATCGCCGAGCGCTTCGCTACCACCGACACTTTTGCCTCACTGCCGCCGCTGCTGGTTGCGGCCGCCACCGCGCTGCGGCCCGCAGCCGATCCGGCGCCAGAACTATCCCGCGCGCTGGCCGAGACACTGCCGGCACGGCTTGAGGACCCTGGGCTCATCGCGCCCGGCTATGATGGCGAACTCGATGCCCTGCGCCGGTTGCGTGACGATGCCCGAGGCGCGATCGCGGCGCTGCAACGCGAACTCGCCCAAGCCTGGGGGGTGGCCAGCCTGAAGATCCGGCATCACCAACAATTCGGGTATCTGGCGGAGGTGCCGGCGAGCGCCGGTGAAGCACTGCTTCGGCAGGCGCCCCGGGAGGCAGTAGGCGATCTTGCGCCCATCCATCGCCAGACCATGGCCAATATGCATCGCTTTACCTGCGCGGCGCTGGCCGGCCTCGACCGCCGAATCGCCGAGGCGGGAGAACAGGCGGCTCGACGGGAGAAGGCGATCGTTCGGCATATTCGTGATCTCTGCCGCACCGCCGGGCCCGGCATCGCCACCGCCGCGGCCGCGCTGGCCGAAATCGACCTGCACGCCGCCGCCGCCGAACTGGCTGCCGAAGCCGGTTGGTGCCGCCCGGAGATCAGCGACCGAGCCGATTTCGAGATCATTGGCGGGCGTCATCCGGTCGTGGCGGCAGCGCTCGCTCGGACCCGCGGCCCAGCTTTTGTGCCGAATAATTGCGATCTCTCACCCGGCCGGCGCATTTGCCTGCTAACCGGGCCTAACATGGCCGGGAAATCGACCTTTTTGCGACAGAACGCTCTCCTGGTGGTGCTCGCTCAGGCAGGTCTTTTTGTGCCGGCCGACAGCGCCCGGCTCGGCCTTGTGGACCGGCTATTCAGCCGGGTCGGCGTCGCCGACGACCTCGCCGGAGGACGCTCCACCTTCATGGTCGAGATGACCGAGACCGCCTCTATCCTCAACCTTGCCGGCCCGCGTAGCCTGGTGGTGTTGGACGAGGTGGGGCGTGGCACCGCCACCTGGGACGGATTGGCCATCGCCTGGGCGGTGCTCGAAGCATTGCACGACCGTATCCGCTGCCGGACGATTTTCGCGACGCATTTCCACGAATTGACAGCCCTCGCCGGCAAGCTGCCGGAGCTGGTACCGGCGACCATGCGGGTGCGGGAATGGCAGGGCGAGGTGGTGTTCCTGCATAGCGTCGGCCCCGGCGCGGCCGAGCGGAGCTGGGGGCTGCATGTGGCGCGGCTTGCCGGCGTGCCGCGGCCGGTCCTGGCGCGCGCTGCGCAGGTTCTGGCAGCGCTGGAGGCCCGCGCCCGGGGGCTCGATCCGCTCTCTGACGAATTGCCGCTCTTCGCAACACCTCCCGCTGCACCCGCGGCGGCGGCCGCACATCCCGCGATCGCCGAGCTCGCCAGTCTCGACCCCGACACACTCACGCCGCGCGCGGCGCAAGACGCGCTGTACCGTCTCAAAGCACTGCTCGATGGAGCTATTCCTGGAGCATAACAGGCGTTAGGCTTTAGGGGATGACCCGTTCGACTACCCTGTCCGGAAGCGCGGCACGCGCCGACCGAGCCCAGCGCGGTGAAGCCGCGGCGGTGCCCGAGGAACTGATCGCCGCCCTGACCTCCGGCCCAGTGCCGCGCGACACGGCGCTTGGCCTGCTGCGGACGCATCTCGGCCAGTTTCAGGGACAGGTTCAGGAGGGCTTTGAGGCGCACCAGGTCAGCGGTTTGGCAGCCGCCCGCTGGCTGGCGTCGCTCACCGATGGAATGATGTTGGCGATCCACGCCTATGCCCTGGCGATGGTCCCCGCGAAAAACCCGGCCGAGGCCGCGGAGCCGGCCTTCGCCTTGGTAGCGACCGGCGGCTATGGCCGCGGCGTGCTGGCGCCCTATTCGGATATCGACCTGTTGTTCCTGGTCGATTCGAGTGCCGGGCCCAGGGCGCAGCGGATCGTTGAATTCGTCCTTTACCTGCTTTGGGATCTCGGGCTGAAGGTGGGGCATGCCACGCGCTCCGCCCGCGACTGTCAGGAGGAGGGGGCCCGGGACGCGACCATTCTGACGGCCCTGGTCGATGCCCGCTTCCTGGCCGGAGAGCGACCGATCTTCGATCGCTTCCAGGCAGCCTTCACCAAGGCCCGGCTGGACCGGGGCCTGCGCCCCTTCCTCGCTGCCAAGCGGGCTGAGCGGGATGCGCGGCACGCCCGCTACGGCGACAGCCCCTATCTGGTGGAGCCACACATCAAGGAAGGTCGCGGTGGGTTGCGCGACCTGCAGACCCTCTACTGGCTCGCCCGCTACGCCTTCGGGACGCAGCGCATGCCCGAACTCGTCGGCGCCGACAGCCCCGGCGGCGGGCTGCTGACGGAACACGAGGCGCGCGCCATCCGCCGCGCCTGGAATTTCCTGTGGACCGTCCGCTTTCACCTGCATTACGTCGCCGGCCGGGCTGAGGAACGGCTGACCTTTGACTTCCAGCCGGTGGTCGGCGCCCGCATGGGCTACATGCCGCGCGGCCGGCAGGATGGTGTCGAGCGTTTCATGAAGCACCTTTTCCTGACGGTGCGCGATGTGCTGCGACTGACCCGAGTGCTGGAGCCGGCGATCGAGCGCGCGGCACTGGGCCCACCAGCGGTCCGCCGGCAGGGCGATGCGGCACTGGCTGCGGCCGGCCTCGCGCTCGCCGACGGCAAGCTCGTCGCCGCGCCGCCGAACCGGGATTTCTCGACCGAGCCGGTCCTGATGCTGCGTATCCTGAAAGCGGCGCGTGACCGTCGGCTGGATATCCATCCGCTGGCGGTGCGGGCGCTGATACGGAACGCTCATCACGCCACGAAGCTGCGCGGTGAGCCGGAATCCTGCGAGCTGTTTCTTGACCTGATGACTGGCCGCGACGCCGCCACCTGGCTGCGGCTGATGAACGAAACCGGGTTCCTCGCCCGCTATATCCCGGACTGGCAACCGATCGTCGGCCTGATGCAGTTCGACACCTACCACGTCTTCACGGTGGACGAGCATACGATCGAAGCGATCGGCGTGCTGCAGCGGGTCGAGAGCGGGGAACTGATGGAGGTCACCCCGGTCGCCTCCGAGTTGATCAGCCAGTTGCAATCGCGGCGGGCGCTTTATGTGGCGACCCTGCTGCACGACATTGCCAAGGGTCGCGGCGGCGACCATTCCGAACTCGGCTCGCGCATCGCCAGCGAGCTCGGCCCCCGCCTGGGCCTGACGCCGGAGGAGACGGAGACCGTCTCCTGGCTGGTGCTGCATCATCTCCTGATCAGCCAGACCGCCTTCAAGCGCGACATCGAGGACCCCAAGACCATCCTCGACATCGCCGATCTGGTGCAGTCCCCGGAACGGCTGCGGCTGCTGCTGGTGCTGACGGTCTGCGATATGCGTGCAGTGGGCCCCAAGGTCTGGAACGGCTGGAAAGCGACCCTGTTGCGGGAAGTCTATTGGCGCGTCGCCGAGGTATTGGCCGGCGGCCTTTCGGTACCCGAACGTGATGTCCGGGTGGCGCGGGCGCGGGAAGCAGCAGCAGCGATGCTGGCCAGCTGGCCGGAGGCGGAACAGCAGCACTTCCTCGGCCTCGGCTATCCCGGCTACTGGTTATCCTTCGATGCCGACACTCATGCTCGGCACGCCGCTCTGATCCGCGAAGCAGAGGCGACCAAGGCGCCTCTCACCGTCCGCACCCGGGTCCTGGAAGCCCGGGCGGTGACAGAGGTGACGGTCTACGCCGCCGACCACCCAGGATTGTTCAGTCGGATCGCCGGCGCATTGGCGGTCGCCGGCGCGTCGATCGTCGATGCCCGTATCCACACGCTGACCAACGGCATGGCGCTAGATACCTTTTGGGTGCAGGACATCACCGATGGTGCGTTCGATGCACCGCACCGTCTTGCCCGATTGGCGGTGCTGGTCGAACAATCACTCTCCGGGCGGCTGCGGCTGCGCGAGGAAATCCGCAAGGTCCGACGTGAACCTGCCCGCCTGCGGGCCGTCACGGTGCCACCACGTGTGGTCTTCGATAACGTCGCCTCCAACACCTATACGGTGATCGAGGTGAACGGCCGCGATCGGCCGGGCCTGCTCCACGATGTCACCGCGGCTATCAGCGACCAGGGACTGCAGATCGCCAGCGCGCATATCACCACCTATGGGGTACGGGCGGTTGACGTGTTCTATGTCAAGGACGTCTTCGGCCTGAAGATCGAGAATGAACGCAAGTTGAACAGCTTGCGCAAGGCACTCGACGCCGCCCTGGCGCCACCGCAAGGCGAAGGCGGCGGGGCAAGCGCCCGGCCCAGCAGGGCCGCCGCCTCCCTCGCTTAAGTTACGCTATCCAACGGCTCGGCATCGTCCGGCCGGATAGATCGCGCCAAGGCGATGCGACCCAAGGCCCACTCCGTTCGACCCAATTGTAGTTCGACCGATTGCAGTCATGTTGACATAGCCACGATCTGCTCGACGCAAAGAGCCGTCGCCGTTCGCAATACCGTGAGCGATGCAAAAGTGTGGTTGCGAGCAGCGCTCGCCGCCAACATTCTGCACGGCGTAACGGGATAGTGGCGGATGGCAGCTTCGTGGTTCTCAACTTTTTTGGGCAGGCGCGCAGGCCTGCCGACCTCGCTCCGCGCGATGCGTGTCGTATCCCTCCTCGTGCCGCTCGCCTTCCTGGTGATCTTGACCTATCTCGACCATCGCCGCCTGCTCGCTGAGGCGCATGCAGACGCCGCGCGGCTATCCGCCGTCGCCAAAGACCATGCCCGCAACGTCATCGAGACGGATTTACTCCTGCTCGATCGCATGGCCGACCGCATCCATGGCCTAGGCTGGACCGAGACTTTGGCCCAGGGCGCCGCGACCCATGATTGGCTACGGGCGATGGACGAGCGCTTCGCGCATATCTCGGCGCTGCAATACGCGGACGCCACGGGCGAGGTGTTGCTGCGGAGCGATGCCTGGCCAGCCTCGCCGGTCCGGATCACCGGTCGCGATTGGTTCGCGGCGCTGGCGGGCGGCGCGCAGGTTTCCTTCGGTACATCGCTGCACCGGCCACAGACCGGAGTGCTCAATTTTGTCATCGCACGGCGGCTCGAGAGTGCCGATGGCGCCTTCCTAGGGGCCGCCGCGGGCTCGATCCTGCCAGATTATTTTCTTGACTACTGGCGGACCCTGACGATCGACGGCCGTGTGCCATTCGCCTTGATGCGCACGGACGGTCAAATTCTCATTGCCCAGCCCTCGGAAATCGAGAGCTTACGCACCTTCGCGGAAACCCTGCTGCCCGACGCGATCGGCGGCCCCGCCCCCGAGGACGTCGGCCTAAGGCTGGTCCGCCTGGGCGCGCGGCAGGAATTCCTCGCCGCCTTCCGGCAAATCGGTCGCTATCCTTTGTTGGTCACGGCGGTGATCCCTCTGGATCGGATCTTCGCGACCTGGTGGCACAATGCGCTTATCACCGCGCTGATCTGCCTGGCCGCGGCAAGCGGGCTTAGCTTCGCCACGCTTCTCGCCTGCCGCCGGTGGCGATCGGAGCAGGCGACCCTGAAAGCCTTGCATGTCGAGGCAGCACGACGCGAGGCAGCGGAATCCGGCATCGCCCAGGCACAACGCATGGAAGCCCTCGGGCGGCTGACCGGCGGCTTTGCGCATGATTCGAACAATCTGCTGACCGCCATTCTGGGGACGGTTCATCTGCTCGAACGGCATCTTGGCCCCGATATGGACGCACGCGCGGGGCGCTTGCTGGGCGCAATGCGAGAGGCGGTGAACCGCAGTGCCAGCCTAAACCGCAGCCTTTTGGCCTTCGCCCGCCGGCAAAAACTCGATCCGGTAAGCCTCGACGCCAATGCCCTGGTGCAGGATTTCGCACCGCTGATGCGCCGTGCGATCGGTGAGGGACAGACACTCGTTCTCGTCCTGGAGCCGGACCTGCCGCCATGCCGCGCCGATGCGGGGCAGTTAGAAACTGCTCTGCTCAATCTGGTGACCAATGCACGGCATGCGATGCCTGAGGGCGGGACGATTACCCTGGAGACCCGTCGGGCACGCCTCGATGCTGTCCTGCTGCAAGACAACCCCGATGCCCTGCCAGGCCAGTTCATCGCCGTGTCGGTCAAGGATACCGGTCTCGGCATGGACCGCACAGTCAAGGAGCGCGCTTTCGAGCCATTTTTCACGACCAAACCACCGGGGCGCGGCACCGGCCTCGGCTTGTCGCAGGTCTTCGGCTTCGTCCGTCAGCTCGGTGGCCATGTGGGGCTGGAGAGCACGCCCGGCATCGGTTCGCGGGTCACGCTCTATCTGCCGGAAAGCGACGCGCCGACGCCGCAGCGGCACGCCGCCCCGGCGGAATCCGGGTGGCTTGCGCCACCGGCCCGGGCAAGGGTCATGCTGGTCGAGGACGATCCAGAGGTCCGCGAGGTTGCCAGCCAGATGCTGGAGGATGCCGGCTTGCAGGTGACGGCCATGCCGGATGGCGCGAAGGCCCTCGATCGCATCCGCCGGGGTGAGCCCTTCGATGTGCTGTTCAGCGATATCATCATGCCAGGCGGCCTGGACGGGATTGCCCTGGCCGAAGCCGCCCGCGCGTTGCGGCCGGGCCTGCCGGTATTGCTTACCACGGGCTATGCCGGGCGCGGCGCCTTCTCCAGCACCCATGCGTTTGAGGTGCTGAGCAAGCCCTATGAACAAGCGGCCCTGGTCAAGCGGATTGGTGCGTTGCTTGCTGCCGTCACCCCCGAGGCTATCGCCGCCGGCGGCAGCTGAGCGCCTTGCCGCGGACCACCTCTCAGCGCGACCGCACCGCTTCGACGCCGCCAGGCATTGCAAGGCCGCGGGCACGGAGGCAGTCGCGATAAAGCCGCGTCTCAACTGCCTGACGCTCCGCCATCACCCGTTCCCAGTTCACATTGTTCATCGGGTTCCATTGCTGGTCGAAGGCCCGGTATTGCGGGCTACCGCGCGCTTCGGCCCGGCATTCCCGCTGCTCGGCGGTCAGCTCCATTGCCGCCGGATCGGTGTTCTTCGGCCCGAACATCCCGCACCCCGCCAGCAGGACCAGTAGCGGCAAGGCACGCCCGATCATGCCAAAGCCTCGGCAATGCGACCCGCGAGCCGCATCGCAACTTCCCCTTTCGGCATCTTCGGCCATTCCTCCACTCCGTCCGCCGTGATGATCTGTACCCGGTTCGCATCGCCGCCCATGACATCGCCGGATACGTCATTCGCGACGATCCAGTCGCAGGCCTTGCGCTGTCGTTTGGCGATGGCGTGCTCGACGACCCGTTCGGTTTCCGCCGCGAAGCCGATCACCAGACGCGGCCGCAGGCGATGCTGCGCGATACCAGCCAGGATGTCCGGGTTCAGCGCCATCGTCAGCGTCGGCGCCGCTGCCCCGGCCGCCTTCTTCAGCTTTTGCGTCGCCTCATGCGCCACCCGCCAGTCAGCGACCGCGGCGGCCATCACCGCGATATCAGCCGGCAAAGCGGCTTCACAAGCCGCCAGCATCTCCCGCGCCGACTCGACATGCACCGTCGTCACCCCGGGTGGATCGGGCAGCGCCACAGGGCCGGCCACCAGCGTGACCGTCGCACCGAGTGCGGCCAGCGCCGTAGCGATGGCATGGCCCTGCTTGCCGCTACTGCGGTTGGCGATGTAGCGCACCGGATCAATCGGTTCATGCGTCGGCCCGGAGGTGACCAGCGCGTGCCGTCCTGCCAATGGCCGTGCTGGCGGCGCCAGCAGCGCCTCGATCACCACCATGATCTCGGCCGGCTCTGCCAGCCGGCCAGGGCCGCTCTCGGGCTCGGCCATCGGCCCACTCGCCGGGCCCACATAGGCGACGCCCCGGGCGGCGAGCGTCGCCGCATTGGCCCGCGTCGCCGGATGCTCCCACATCGCCGGATTCATCGCCGGGGCGATCAGGACCGGCGCCCGGGTCGCCAGCAGGATCGTGCTGGCGAGATCATCGGCCCTCCCATGGGCATATTTCGCCATGAGGTCCGCTGAGGCTGGCGCCACCACCACCAGATCGGGCAAGCGCGCCAGGCGGATATGACCGATCTCCGCCTCGGCGGCCCAGAGATCGTCATGCACCCTTTGCCCGGTGATGCCGGCCAGCGCCTCCCGGGTCACGAAGCGGGCGCCGCCCGCGGTCAGCACGGCATGCACCGTCGCGCCCGACTTTCGTAGCAGGCGAACAAGCTCCAGCGCCTTGTAGGCAGCGATGCTGCCTGAGACGATGAGCAGGATTTGGCGATCCACCAACATCGCCGATAGCTTAGAACAGATCGGCGCCGGCTGGTATCGGCCCCTTGCAGCGCTCAGCCGAACAGCCCGAGGGTGATGGCGGCCACCGCCACGTAGCGCAGCGTCTTGGCGATGCCGACCAGCAGCAGGAAGACCGGCAGCGGTTCCCGCAGCACCCCCGCGATGACGGTCAGCGGATCGCCGAGCAGGGGTACCCAGCTCAACAACAGCGACCAGCACCCCCAACGGCGATACCAACCCTCGGCGTGGGCCAGCGCCGCGCGACCCACCGGGAACCAGCGCCGGTCGCGGAACCGGTGTACCTGCCGGCCAAGCCACCAGTTCACCACCGCGCCCAGCAGATTGCCGAGGCTCGCCACGGCCACCAGCAACCAGGGCGGGATCGAACTTCCCAGCAGCAGCCCGATCAGCAGCGGTTCCGATTGCAGCGGCAACAGGGTGGCCGCACCGAAGGCGAAGCAGAAAAGGCCGGCGAGGCTCGCCAAAGTGGTCATTCATCCCCCCTTGCGCCGCGACCCACCACCGCCTTCCCTGGTCGGCGATGTTCGATCCAAACGCCGCCCGCGCCGCCTTTTGCCTCGATCCCGATTGGCTGACGCTGAACCATGGCTCCTTCGGCGCGACTCCACGGGCCGTCATCGCCGCCCAGCAAGGCTGGCGCGACCGGCTGGAGGCGCAGCCCACCCGCTTCATGACGATGGAACTGCCAAGCGCCCTGCGGAGCGCCGCAAGCCAGCTTGCCGGCTTCCTCGGCGCCGATGCCGAAGGCCTCGGCTTCATCGAGAACGCGACGGCCGGCTGCAACGCCGTGCTGCGGAGCCTCCGCTTCACCCCGGACGAAGAAGTGGTGGTGCTGAGCCATGGCTATGCCGCCGTACAGAAAGCGGCGGGGCATATCGCCGGCGGTGCCGGGGCGCGCCTCATCGAGGTGCCGATCCCCTTTCCCCGCCCCGACACGGCCGGGCTGATCGCCGCGCTCGAGGCTGCGCTGACCCCACGGACCCGGCTTGCCATCCTCGACCACATCACCTCCCCGAGCGCACTGGTGCTGCCGATCGCCCCGCTGATCGCGCTGTGTCGGGCACGCGGCGTGCCGGTGCTGGTCGATGGCGCGCATGCCCCGGGGCAGGTGCCACTCGACCTCACAGCGCTCGGCGCCGATTGGTATGCCGGTAATTGCCACAAATGGCTGCTCGCACCGAAGGGGTGCGCTTTTCTCTGGACCGCGCCGGCGCGGCGGGCACAAACCCATGCCCATGTCATCTCGCACGGTCTCGGCCAAGGGATCGTCACGGAACTGGACTGGACCGGAACCCGCGACCCCTCCGCCTTTCTGGCAATCGGGGCAGCGATCGAAGCGCATGCGAAGCTGGGCGGGACAGCGCTGATGGAGCGCAACCGGGCGATGGCGCGCGCGGCCGGCGCGCTGCTCGCCACGCGGCTAGGCACGGAAGTCGCGGCCCGGCCGGAGATGGCGGGCAGCATGGCCGCGATCCGCCTGCCCGGGCCGGGTACGGACATCGCTGCTATGGCGTGCCGCAAAAGGCTGCTGGCTGCGCGCATCGACACGCCGGTACATGCGCTTGCGGGCGGCCTTTGGCTGCGGGTCTCGGCCGCTGCCTATAACCAACCGGCCGAGTATGAGGCGCTGGCGCAACGGTTGCCGGCCCTGCTTTAGAGCATGCTGCGTTCGCATTCGCTCACGCATCCTGCTCAAACCTTTGTTTGGTCGAGGGATTCGGCGCCTTCGGCGATTCCACCTCAACGCATCCCGCTCTAGCCGAAAGCCACGTGGCACCGGTCGCGCCTCAGGCCGCCACTTGGTAGCCTTCCTCGGTGATCACCGCAGCCAGCTCGGCCCGGGGCAGCCGGGTTATCGCGTGGACCATGCCTTGCGGCAGATCGACACGCACCCCGGCGGCCGGATCGCGGGCCTTGATCGCCGCGGTGACCGCCTTCTCGCAATGCCCGCACCGCATGCCCTGCACCTGCAGGGTGATTTCCGCATTGGCCATGTCAGGCTTCCTTTGCTGGGGGAGAGGTGGGATGCCAGCGAGCAAGCAGCAATGCGTTGCCGAGCACCGAGACGGAGGACAGCGCCATCGCCGCGCCGGCCAGCGCCGGCGTCAGCAGCCCGACCGCAGCGAGCGGCAGGCCAAGCAGGTTGTAGCCGAAGGCCCAGAACAGGTTCTGCCGGATCTTGGCAAGCGTTCGCCGCGTTGCCTCCAGCGCCGCCGGCACCAAGGCCGGATCGCCGCGCAACAGGGTGATGGCGGCGGCCTGGATGGCCACATCCGTCCCCGTTCCCATGGCGATGCCGAGATCGGCGGCAGCCAGCGCCGGGGCGTCGTTCACCCCGTCGCCGACCATCGCAACGCGCGCCCCGGCGGCCTGCCACGCAGCCACGCGCGCCGCCTTATCAGCTGGCAGCACCTCGGCCGCGACCTCCGAGATGCCAAGTCGCTCGGCAAGGCTCGCCACCGCCGCCGCGCCATCGCCGGATAGTACCGCCGGGTGAATGCCCATGCGGCGCAGCGCGGCGATCGCCCCCGCTGCACCCGGCTTCGCCTGGTCCTCGAAGGCGAGCAGCCCGAGCACGCCGGGCGCCGGCGCCACCTCCAGCAGCCAGGCGAGGCTGCGGCCCCCGGCCGCCGCCGCCGTCGCGGCCGCCGCGAGGGGGCCCGGATCGAGGCCGCTCTCGGTCAGAAGCCTTGGGCTCCCCAAGCGAAGGCTGCGGCCTTCGATCTGTCCCTCGACGCCACGGCCGGGCAGGGCGCGGAACGCCTCGACCGGCGGCAGCCCCGTCCCGGCCTCGGCCAGCACGGCGCGCGCCAGCGGATGTTCGCTCCCCTGCTGCAAGGCGCCCACCAGCCGCAGCAGCCCGGCACGATCGAGGCTCGCCGAGGGCTCCGCCGCGACCAGCGCCGGCCGTCCCTCGGTGAGTGTCCCGGTCTTGTCGAAGGCAACCAGCGTGATGCCTCCGGCCCGCTCGATCGCCTCGGCGTCGCGCAGCAAAATCCCAGCCCGCGCCGCCGCGCCGGTACCGGCCATGATCGCCGCCGGCGTGGCAAGGCCGAGGGCGCAGGGGCAGGCGACGACCAGCACCGTCACCGCATGCATGATCGCCGCTTCCAGCCCCGCCCCGGCCAGCAACCAGCCGAGCCCGGTCAGCAGGGCGAGGCCGATCACCACCGGCACAAAGACCGTGCTGACCCGGTCGACCAGCCGTTGGACCGGCGCACGGCTGGCCTGGGCGGCAGCGACCAGGGCCGCGACGCGGGCGAGGACGGTCTCGGTGCCCACCGCGGTGACCTGGATGACCAGCCGACCATCGAGGGCGATGGTGCCGGTCGCGACCTTCGCCCCGGAGCTTTTCTCGACCGCCCGGCTCTCGCCGGTCAGTGCGCTTTCATCGACGCCAGCCTCACCGCTTTCGACGAGGCCATCGGCGGCGATGCGCTCGCCAGGACGGACGACGATGCGGTCGCCGAGGCTGAGCGCGATCGCCGGCACGTCCTTCTCCTCGCCCCCGGCATCGAGCCGCCGGGCGGTCCGTGGCCGCAGGTCGAGCAACGCCCGGATCGCCGCCCCGGTCGCCCGTCGCGCCCGTGCCTCAAGCCATTTCCCCAGCAGGACGAACAGGATGACGGTGACGCTCGCTTCGAAATACAGATGCCCATGCCCCGCCGTTGCGCCATGGCGGAGCAGCATCCAGGTCGAGAGCAGGAAGGCGGCCGAGGTGCCGAGCGCGACCAGCAGGTCCATATTGCCGGTGCCCGCGCGCAGCGCCGACCAGCCGGCCCGGTAGAACCGCCGTCCGAGCCAGACCTGCACCGGCAGCGCCAGGGCGAATTGGAGCCAGGGGGCCGGCATCCAGGCGCGGCCGAAAGGCATGCCGAGCATGCCAATGAGGAAAGGCGCCGCCAGCAGCGCGGCAAGCGCCAGATCGGCCTTCTCGCGCAGCGCTTCGGCCGGCGCATTGGTTGCCGCTTCGCTGGCCTGCCGCACCTGATAGCCGGCCCGCGCCACGGCGCCGGCCAACGCCGCTTCGGGCGTGCCGACAAGCAGGCGGAGCGCGGCGGTCTCGGCCGCGAGATTGACCGAAACCGACAGCACCCCAGGGACGGCCCGCAGCGCCCGTTCGACCCGCAGCGCGCAGGTGGCGCAGGTCATGCCGCCAATCCCGAGTTCCAGCGCGGCCTGCGGCACCTGGTAGCCGGCGGCCTCGACCGCCTCGATCAACGCCGGCAGGGGCGGCCCGCCGGTGATCGTGGCGGTTTCCGTGGCGATGTTCACCTGTGCCTCGCCCACGCCGGGAACCCGGCGCAAGGCGCGCTCCACTCGGCTGGCGCAGGCGGCGCAGGTCATGCCGGCGATCGGCAGGGCAAGGGTCGCGGTGGCCGGAAAGGGTGCTTCGGGCATACGCCTCCAGATGGGGTGTCGAGGCCAGTATCGCCCGCCCGAAAACCGTCGTCTCGCTCGGTAATGATTGACTGGCGGCCATGTTCTCCCGACATGGGGGCCCATGAAGCTCCAACCCGCCTTCCTGCTGCTGGCCCTTGCGCTGGCGCACCCTGCCCCAGCCCATGCCGAGGCGGAGCCCTTCCGCGTCGTCAACCGCACCGATGCGCCGGCGGTCGGGCTCTATGCGGTCCGCACGCCGCGCGGGGCGAGCAATGACTGGGGGCGCAGCCTGTTGCCCGCAGAACGCCCCCTGCCCGCCGGCGGCGCGTTTCGTATCCAGCCGGCGGAGGCCGCCGGCTGCCGCTTCGATCTGCGCCTGGTCCTGGCCGATGGGCGGGAGAGCACGGTGCGCGACCGCGACATCTGCGCCGAGCGGGAGGTGAGCATGGCGAGCGCCGCCCGCCCGGCGCCGCTGCCGGCCGCGCCAGCCGCGGCGCCGGCGGTCGAACAGCAGCGGCCGAACTCGAATGCCCGCGCCTCCACCGGCACCGGCTTCCTGGTGGCCCCAGAACGGGTGCTGACCAACCACCACGTCGTCGATGGCTGCAACCGGGTGCTGCTGAAGGCGCCGGATGGGCGCTGGCTCGGCGCCGTGCCGCCGGCGCGGGTCGATCAGCAACTCGACCTCGCGCTGCTCTCCGTGCCCGGTCTCACCGGCCCGACGCTGGCCTTCCGCCAGGGTCCGGCGGTGCGCCGGGGAGAGGGGGTGGTGGTCTTCGGCTTCCCGCTGGCCGGGCTGCTCTCCTCCGACCCCAAGCTGACGCGGGGCGAGATCAATGGTCTGGCCGGGCTGGCCGACAACCCCATTCATTTTCAGGTGAGCGCCGAAGTGCAGCCCGGCAATTCCGGCGGGCCCATGCTTGATATGCAGGGTCATGTGACCGGCGTCGTCGTCTCCAAGCTCAATGCCCAGCGCGTCGCGCAGCGCACCGGCGATATCGCGCAGAACGTCAATTTCGCGGTGAAGGGAGAGGCCGCGTTGGCCTTCCTGCAACGCGCCGGGGCGCCGCCGCGCCTGGCCGCCAGCACCGGGGCGGAACGCAGCGCCGCTGATATCGGCGATATCGCCCAGCGCAGCACGCTGTTCATCCGCTGCGAGAAATAGCCGCGCCGCGCCGGAGGAGGCGCGGGACGAGCAGCGCCGCGACGCCCGCGACCATGCACCAGAGCCCCGCCAGCGCCGGCGCCGCACCCAGCGCATCAACCGCCAGCCCGACCGCCAGCGGCACCACGCTGAAGCCCAGATGGGCGATCACGAAATAGCCGGCGACCGCCCGCGATCGCTCCTCACCGGACGCCGCGACCGCCGCCGTCGCCAGGCCGCCGGGATAGATGAAGGCATAGGTGGCGATGCCGACCAGCGTGCCGCCAGCCAGTAGCGGCCAAAGCCGGGCGGCGAGCGTGCCCCAGATGGTCAGTCCCAGGCCCAGGGCCAGCAGCCCGAGCCCGAGCGGGACGGCCCGGCGCGGTGGCACCCCGCGCACGGCCTGTTGCGCCAGCACGCCGACCAGCATCATGGCGCAGGCCGCCGCCGGCCCGGCCAGCGGCAGGCCGGCTTCGGCCAGCGTCCGCTGCACGCTGGTCAGCACCGTCCCGGTGCTGCCCCAGGCCGGGAAGATCGCCAGGGTGGTGGGCCAGGTGCCAGGTGGGAAGGCCGGGCGGCGCAACCAGGCGCCGCCGATCGGGCGGGCCAAGGTCTCCGGCAGGCGCCGGACCAGGGCCAGCAGCAGGGCGCAGAAGGCCAAATGCGCGGGGAAGGTCACAGGCGGCAGCCCCGCCGGCCAAAGGATCACCGCCAGCAGCGTCAGCAACCCGCCGACACCGAAGCCGCCGATGGTCGCCCGGGCGATCACCCGGGCGCCACGCTCGACCCCCGCGGTGCCGCCGCCCGCGAGCTCGGCCGCCCAGCTCGCGGCAGCGCCGGTGACGCAGCCCATGGCGATGCCCTGCGCCATCCGGGCCACGGCAAGGGCCGGGATGCCGGGCGCCAGACTCAGCAGCAGCGTGGAAGCGGCGGCCAGCACCAGGGCGACCAGGACGCAGGGTCGGCGCCCGATGCGGTCCGGCAGCGGCCCAAGGAGGGGCGCCGCGAGGATCACCGTCGCAGCATAGCTGGCAAAGGCCAGGGCCAACGCCCCGGCGCCATACCCGCCCTGCGCCGCATAGGCCCCATAGAGCGGCAGCGGCAGGGTGGTGGCGAGGCCGACCGCGCCGACGGCAAAGCCCAGCGTGGCCAGCCCCGGTGGGCCGGCCGGCGGGACGGGTTGGGCCATGGCGAGAGCATGACATGGCCGGGCGGGCCGGTCATCCGCCGGGGCGCAGGGCCGGGAGCGCCACCGCGCCTGGCAGCGGAAAGCCATGGCCGGCGGCGCTTTGCCGGGTTTCGGACAAATCCCCAGCCCGCCCCCGGGGTGGGGTGGGCAGGCGCCAGACGAATCGCCGCGCCTGGCGGCGAAAAGCCGTGGCCGGCGGTGCTTTGCAGAGTTTCGGACAAATCCCCAGCCCGCCCCCCCCGGGGGGGGGGGAGGGCAGGCGCCAGACGCATTGCCGGGCCTGGCGGCGAAAAGCCGCGCCCAGCGGTGCTTTGCAGAGTTTCGGACAAATCCCCGCTCCGCCCCGGGGGCGGGGAAAGGGGGTGGGACAGATGCGGGTTTCAAAGAGCGGGGCGGCACCGAGCGGTGCATGACATAAGAATAAAAGTCTATCATGCCCTATCCGACGAAGCAAGGCGAAACCCCGCCAGAGCAGCCTCCGTTCTGATCGATCACGCGGTGCTCCATCAGAACGGATCTCTTGCTCTAGAGCCGGCCCGTCGCCGTCGCCGGGCCGCCAGAACGGGTGCTCTAGGTTCCCGCCGCCCGACATGGCAAAACCCTGCCATGTCGTCCCGCCCTCCCTCCTTCCAGGAACTCATCCTGCGCCTGCACGCCTATTGGGCGGCGCAAGGCTGCCTCATCCTCCAGCCCTACGACATGGAAGTGGGCGCGGGCACCTTCCACCCGGCGACGACGCTCCGCGCCCTCGGCCCCAAACCCTGGAAGGCGGCCTATGTGCAGCCCTCCCGCCGGCCGGCCGATGGCCGTTATGGGGAAAACCCGAACCGGCTGCAGCACTACTATCAGTACCAGGTGATCCTGAAGCCCTCCCCGGCCGATCCGCAGAGCATGCTCATCGGCAGCTACCGGGCGATCGGCCTTGACCCAGCGGTGCACGACATCCGCTTCGTCGAGGATGACTGGGAAAGCCCGACGCTGGGCGCCTGGGGGCTGGGCTGGGAGGTTTGGTGCGACGGCATGGAGGTGACGCAGTTCACCTATTTCCAGCAGGTCGGCGGCATCCCCTGCGCGGTGCCAAGCTGCGAGCTGACCTACGGGCTTGAGCGCCTGGCGATGTATATCCAGGGCGTTGAGAACGTTTTCGATCTTGACTTCAACGGCCAGGGCGTGAGCTACGGCGAGGTATTCCATCGGGCGGAGGTGGAATACAGCCACCACAACTTCACCCATGCCGATACCGAAAAACTGTTCCGGCATTTCCGCGATGCAGAGGAAGAATGCGAGGCTCTGCTCGCCCAGAAACTGGCCCTGCCGGCCTATGACCAATGCATCAAGGCCAGCCACCGCTTCAACCTGCTGGATGCCCGCGGGGCCATCAGCGTGACCGAACGCGCCGCCTATATCGGCCGGGTCCGCACCTTGGCGAAGGGCTGCTGCGAAGCCTGGATCGCCGGCGAGAAGGCGGCGGCCTGACCATGCCCGAATTGCTGATTGAACTTTTCTCCGAGGAAATCCCCGCGCGCATGCAGGCCCGCGCCGCCGAGGATTTTTGTGGGCTGTTGTTCAAGGCGCTGGCGCCGCTGATGACGACAGCGCCGCGCCCGCTCTTCGGCCCCCGCCGCATCGCGGCCGTGGGCGAGATGGCCGCCCGCGCCGAGACCGCGGGTAAGGAGGAGCGCGGCCCGCGCCTCGGCGCGCCCGACGCGGCGCTGGAGGGCTTTCTGCGCAAGCACAACGCGACCCGCGCCGATTTGCAGGAAGAGGGCCAGTTCTGGGTACTCGCCCGCCCCGGTGCGGTGATCGAGGCGCCGGCCCTGATCGCCGAGCGGTTGCCACCGCTGCTGCGCGCCTTCCCTTGGCCCAAAAGCATGCGCTGGGGCACGTCCGGCTTCGCCTGGGTGCGGCCGCTGCAGCGCATCCTCTGCGTCTTCGACGGGGCGGTGGTGCCCTTCGCCCTGGCGGAGGGCGGCGATGCCGTGCACGGGCTGGCCAGCGGGACCCTGACCGAGGGGCACCGGATCATGGCCGGCACCGCGCCCTTCGCGGTGCGTGGCCTTGACGACTACATCGCCGGCCTGCGGGAGCGGCGGGTCGTCGCCGACCCGGCCGAGCGCGAGCGGCTGATCGAGACGGGGATCGCCCAGCTGGCCGCCGCCGAGGGGCTGGAAGTGGTCCCCGACCGTGGCCTGCTGGCAGAAGTGGCGGGGCTGGTGGAATGGCCGGTGCCGCTGCTGGGCTCGATCGATGCCGCCTTCATGGACCTGCCGCCCGAGGTGATGCGCACGACCATGCGCGTGAACCAGCGCTATTTTTCGATGTGCACGCCGGATGGGCATGCGGCTGCGCGCTTCGCGCTGGTGAGCAACATTATCCCCGCCGATGGCGGCGCGGCGATCATCGCGGGCAATGAACGGGTGCTGCGGGCGCGGCTTTCGGATGCGCGGTTCTTCTGGGACCAGGATCGGAAGCAGAGCCTGGAGGAATTCCTGCCGAAGCTGGAAAGCGTGGTGTTCCACGCCAAGCTCGGCACCCAGGGGGAGCGGGTGCGGCGGCTGGAAAAGCTGGCCGCGCTGATCGCCCCGCAAGTCGGCGCCGATCCTGTGCTGGCGGCGCGGGCGGCCAAGCTTGCCAAGGCCGATCTGGCGAGCGGCATGGTCGGCGAGTTCCCGGAACTGCAGGGGGTGATGGGCCGCTACTACGCGCTGCCGCGTGGCAGGAACCCGGGCGAGGACCCGCGCGTGGCGGAGGCGATCGGCGCGCATTACCGGCCGATGGGGCCGGGCGATGCGGTGCCGACGGAGCCGGTCGCGGTGGCGGTGGCGCTGGCGGATAAGCTGGATCAGTTGGCGGGGTTTTTCGACCAGGATGAAAAGCCAACCGGCTCGGGCGATCCCTATGCGCTTCGCCGGAGTGCACTGGGCGTTATTCGGATTGTCCGCGAAAACTCCCTGCGGATCCGCCTTGGCGAAATCCTATGGCACGCCGTACAGGCGGCGCGCACCAGTTCGATGGACGTTCTGGTCGACCAGGCATCAGGGTTACGGACGCAGCTTCAGCAAACCACGGGTATCGAGCAGGACAGCACAGGCGTTGTTCGGAGTGGTCGTCCTTATGAGGCCGTTCGCGACGAAATCCTCGACTTCCTCTTCGACCGCCTCCGCGTCCAGCTCCGCAGCGAAGGCGCCCGCCACGATCTCGTCGCCGCGGTCTTCGGCGCGACGCCCGATGACGACCTCACCCGGCTGCTCGCCCGGGCCGCCGCTCTCGAAAACATGCTCGCGACGGCCGATGGCGCCAATCTGCTGGCGGCCTATAAGCGGGCGGCCAATATTCTGCGGATCGAAAACCGCAAGGATGGGCCGCATACGGGCGCGGTTGCTCCCGCCCTGCTCTCCCCCGGGGCCGAGCAGACCTTGGCGGGTGCGGTGGCGGCGGTGTCGCAGGCGGTCGCCGGGCATCTGGGGTCGGAGGAATTCCAGGCTGCCATGGCGATGCTGGCCACGCTGCGTGCGCCGGTGGATGATTTCTTCCAGGCGGTTGTGGTAAACGATCCTGATCCGGAGTTGCGCCGCAACCGACTCCGCCTATTGGCCGCACTTTGCGCCACCACCGATACCGTTGCAGATTTTTCGAAGATCGAGGGCTGAGCGTGCCCTCCAACGCGCAAGGAAAGCCCCGCGCATGACCAAATGGGTCTACAGCTTCGGCGCCGGCCATAACGAGGGCAAGGCGGAGATGCGCAACCTGCTCGGCGGGAAGGGGGCCAATCTGGCCGAGATGGCCTTGATCGGCCTGCCGGTGCCGCCTGGCTTCACCATCACGACCGAGGTCTGCACTTATTATTACGACCACGGCAAGCAATACCCGGCGGAACTCATCGCCTCGGTGGCCGCGGCCATGGCGGGGATCGAACAGGCCGTCGGCCTGAAGTTCGGCGACCACCACAAGCCACTCCTGGTCTCGGTCCGCTCCGGCGCCCGCGTCTCCATGCCGGGGATGATGGACACCGTGCTGAACCTTGGTCTGAACGATGCCACCGTCGATGGCCTGGCCGCTGCCTCTGGCGATGCCCGCTTCGCCTGGGACAGCTACCGCCGCTTCATCCAGATGTTCGGCAGCGTCGTGCTCGGCGTCGATCACCACCGCTTCGAGGAAATTATCGAGCATGTGAAGCTCGACAAGGACGTGCACGAGGACACCCAGCTGACCGCGCAGGACTGGCACCGGGTGGTGGACGGCTACAAGGAAATGGTGGCGGAGGTGACCGGCGCGCCCTTCCCGCAGGACCCCAACGCCCAGCTCTGGGCGGCGATCGGCGCAGTCTTCGGCAGCTGGATGAATGCGCGGGCCAATACCTATCGCCGGTTGCACGACATCCCCGCCAATTGGGGCACGGCGGTGAACGTGCAGGCCATGGTCTTCGGCAATATGGGCGAGGATTGCGCGACCGGGGTCTGCTTCACCCGCGACCCCTCGACCGGCGAGGACGTCTTCTACGGCGAATACCTGATCAACGCCCAGGGCGAGGATGTCGTCGCCGGCATCCGCACGCCCCAGCCCATGGCCGAAGCCCGCGCCAAGCCGGGCGAGAACAGCATGGAAAAGACCATGCCCGCCGCCTACCAGGAACTCGTCCGGGTCCGCGCGACGCTCGAGAAGCACTACGCGGACATGCAGGATATCGAGTTCACCGTGCAGCAGAACCGGCTGTATATGCTGCAAACGCGCAACGGCAAGCGCACCGCTGCGGCCAGCCTGAAGATCGCCGTCGACATGGCGCGCGAGGGGCTGATCACTGAGACCGAGGCGGTCAAGCGCGTGAACCCGGCCGCGCTCGACCAGTTGCTGCACCCGACGCTTGACCCCAAGGCGAAGCGCACGCTGCTCTCCCGGGGTCTGCCCGCCTCCCCCGGTGCGGCCTGCGGCACCGTGGTGTTCAACGCCGATGAGGCCGAGGCGCGGGCCGCCAAGGGCGAGAGCGTGATCCTGGTCAGGATCGAGACAAGCCCGGAGGATATCCACGGCATGCACGCCGCCAAGGGCGTTCTCACGACCCGCGGCGGCATGACCAGCCATGCCGCGGTGGTCGCCCGGGGCATGGGCCGGCCGTGCGTTGCCGGCGCCGGCGGCGTCAGCGTGGACTATGCCAACCAGGCGCTGATGGCCGGCAACCAGATCGTCCGCGCGGGGGAGGTCATCACCCTGGACGGCGCGACGGGGGAAATCTTCATCGGCACGGTCGCGATGATCGAACCCCAGCTCTCGGGCGATTTCGCCACGCTGATGGAATGGGCCGACCGGGTCCGCCGGCTGCGCGTGCGGACCAACGCCGAAACCCCGCTGGATGCCGAGACGGCGCGAAAGTTCGGCGCCGAAGGCATCGGCCTCTGCCGGACCGAGCACATGTTCTTCGACCCGGCGCGGATCGGCGCCGTGCGCCAGATGATCATGGCCGAGACCGAGCGGGGCCGGCGGGAGGCGCTGGCCCGGCTGCTACCCTTCCAGCGGCAAGATTTCCGCGACCTATTCCTGATCATGGCCGGGCTGCCGGTGACGATCCGCCTGCTCGACCCACCGCTCCACGAATTCCTGCCGCATACCGAAGCCGAGATTGCCCAGGTCGCAACCTCGCTCGGCACCGATGTGGCGACCATGCAGCGCCGCGCGGCGGAGCTGTCGGAAGCCAATCCGATGCTCGGCCATCGCGGCTGCCGGCTCGGCATCTCCTTCCCCGAGATCTACGAGATGCAGGCCCGCGCCATCTTCGAGGCCGCGGTGGAGGTGGCCAAGGAGACCGGCAAGGCGCCGGTGCCGGAGATCATGATCCCCCTGGTCGCGACCCGGCGGGAGCTCGAAATCACCCGTGCCCAGGTGGATCAGCAGGCCGAGGCGGTCTTCGCCGAGACGGGCTATCACGTGGAATACTACGTCGGCACCATGATCGAGCTGCCGCGCGCCGCGCTGATCGCCGACCGCATCGCCGAGGTGGCGGACTTCTTCTCCTTCGGCACCAACGACCTGACCCAGACCACCTTCGGCCTGTCGCGCGACGATGCCGGCAAGTTCCTGCCGCTTTATGTCGAGAAGGGCATCATGCCGAAGGACCCCTTCGTCTCGATCGATGTCGATGGCGTCGGCGCGCTGGTGCAGATCGCCGTCGAGAAGGGGCGCAGGGTGAAGCCCGGCCTCAAGCTCGGCATCTGCGGCGAGCATGGCGGCGATCCGGCCTCGATCCATTTCTGCGAGGGCGCGGGGCTGGATTACGTCTCCTGCTCGCCTTACCGGGTGCCGGTGGCGCGGCTGGCGGCGGCGCAGGCCGCGCTCTCCTCCGGGACCGACCGCACGGCCTGAGCCGCTTCAGTTAAAGGCCATGCCGCCGGACAGCGGGATGGTCTGGCCGGTGATATAGGCATTGCCGACCAGCATCATCACCACCTGCGCCACCTCCTCCGCCGTGCCGAAACGGCCGAGGGGGATGCGCGCCGGGCTCGATGCCAGCCCGCCCTTCACCATATCGGTCTCGATGAGCGAGGGTGCCACGGCGTTGACCGTGATCCCCTCCTTGACCAGCCGCGCCGCATAGCCGCGTGTCAGCCCCTCAAGCCCCGCCTTGGAGGCATTGTAGTGCAGCCCGACGCCGCCCGCGCCGCGCGCCGCGCCGGAAGAGATATTGACGATCCGCCCCCAGCCACGCGCCCGCATCCCCGGCAGCACCGCTTGGGTACACAGGAAGGCGCCCTTCAGGTTCACCGCCAGGGTCGCGTCGAAATCCGCCTCGGTCAGATCCTCGATGCCGCGGATCAGCGCGATGCCGGCATTGTTCACCAGGATATCGACCGGCCCCAGCCCGTCCTCCACCGCCGCCAGCATCGCCGCGACCGCGCTGGAATCGGCGACATCGGCCTGCACCGCCAGGGCCTGGCCGATCGCCCGCGCGACCTGTTCGGCCGCCGCCGCCTCCTGCCGGAAGTTCACCGCGACCCGCGCCCCGGCAGCGCCCAGCGCCACCGCCACCGCCGCACCGATGCCGCGGCTGGCGCCGGTGACCAGCGCGACCCTGCCCGCCAGCGCGCTCATGCGGCCCCCAGCAATTCGATGTCGAAGACCAGCGTCGCATTGGCCGGGATCACCCCGGCATGGCCTTCGCGGCCATAGGCGAATTCGGGCGGGATGATCAGCCGCCGCTCACCACCCACGCGCATGCCCGCCACCCCCCGTTCCCAGCCCGGGATCACCTGGCGGTCGCCGATCCGGAAGCGGAAGACCTCGTCCCGGCTGCGGGAGCTGTCGAATTGCCGGCCCTTGCCCGCCTCGGCGGCCGGATCGAACAGCCAGCCGGTGTAGTGGACCGCCACCGTCTTGCCGGCGAAGGCCATCGCGCCTTCGCCGATGCGCAGATCCTCGGTCTTCAGTGCCATGTCGCCCCCGCCCCCCTACCGTCCGGGGCTAGGATCGCATGCGCCGGGGCGGGGCGGAAAGCCGCCCGCGCGGCGCCTAGAGCGCGATGCGTTGAGGCGGAATCGCCGAAGGCGCTGCATCGCGCGATCCAACAAAGGCTAGAGCGGGCTGCGTGAACGCATGTGAACGCAGCATGCTCTAGTGTCGCGTCTGGGTCAGCCGATCGACAAAGGCGATCCCCACTGCCGAGGCGACGAACAGCATGTGGATGATTGTCTGCCACATCACTGCCTCGCCAGTGATGGAGGCCCCTTCGCGGCCGATCCGGCTCGCCTCGATGAAGGTGCGCAGCAGATGGATCGAGGAGATGCCGATGATCGCCATGGCCAGCTTGACCTTGAGGACACCGGCATTGACGTGGCTCAGCCATTCCGGCTGGTCCGGGTGGCCCTGCAGGCCAAGGCGGGAGACGAAGGTTTCGTAACCACCGACGATCACCATCACCAGCAGGTTCGAGATCATCACCACATCGATCAGGCCGAGCACGACGAGCATGATCTCCTGCTCGCTGAAATTCTGCGCGTGGCTGACCAGATGCCAAAGTTCCTTGAGGAACAGGAACACGTAGACGCCCTGCGCGCCGATCAGGCCCAGATACAGCGGCAATTGCAGCCAGCGCGAGCTGAAAATCAGCGCCGGCAGCGGCCGGAGGTGCCGGCTGATCTCGGCATCGGGGGGGCGCGGTGGGTGGGAGCTGGCCATGGCCTATTCTATAGGGGAGCGGCCCGGCGAATTCGAGATGCCGATCGATGACAGGGCCGGACCGCGCGCACCGATGTGCCTTCCGCCCCACGCCAGCGGCGCCCGGCGCGGTAGAATCGCCGCCGACCAGGGGGAGGACACGCTGCGATGACCACCATGGGGCGCTGGCTCCTCGCCGTGCTGGCCGGCTTCGCCGCGCCTGCCGTGTTGGCCGAGGAATTGCCGGATCGGCCGATCCGCATGGTGATGACCGGCTCGGCCGGCGGCGGCACTGACGCCCCCTCCCGCCTCGTCGCGCAGCTGATCAGCGAGGCGGTGGGCCGCACCGTGGTGGTGGAGCCAATGCCCTCCGGCGGCGGCGTCGTCGCCGTTACCACCGTGGCGCGGGCCAAACCGGATGGCATGACCATCCTCTCGGCCACGTCAGCGATCATCACCCTGCCGCATATCGAACCGGCCACGCCCTATCGGGCGACGCGCGATCTGGTCGGCCTCAGCCAGCTCAATGCCGGGGGCAATATCCTGATGGTCAATCCGGAGCTGGTGCCGGCCACGACGTTGGCCGAATTCGTCGCCTGGGCGAAGGCGCGGCCGGACGGGGTGGCGGTGGGCAATTACGGCCACGGCTCCTCCTCACATCTGTTCACGGAACTCTTCGCCCGGCAGGCGGGGTTGAATATCACCCATGTCCCGATGCGCTCCGGCCTGCTGACCAATATCCTGGGCGGGCATCTGTGCTGCGTGATGATCGATACCTCGAGCGCCTCCGCCCAGCTGCACACCGGCCGGCTGCGCATCCTGGCGACGACCGGGCCGGGCCGGCTGGCAGCCCTGCCACAGGTACCCAGCTTCATCGAGCTCGGCTACCGGGATTTCCAGCCGCTGATCTGGCAGGGCTTCTTCCTGCCGGTGGGCACGCCGCCGGAGATCGTGGCCAAGCTGGGCCGCGCCATCCATGACGGGGTGCGGCGGCCCGAGGTGGCACAGAAAATCCGTGACTGGGGCTTCGAGCCGGTGGGCAGCCTGCCCGAGGAATTCCAGGCCCGGCTGCGCGAGGAGGATGCGATCTGGGGGTCCGTCGCGGCAGCGACCGGCATCCGCGCCGGGCAGTAAGGCGCCGGCGCCTGAGGGCAAACCACACCAACGGCGCGCAGCGCCGAGGCGCCGAACGGCGCCCGCGGCCTATGCCGCGAGCCAAGCCCTGCGGAGCAGGGCGCCCGGCGCCTGAGGGTAAAAATCAGCGCGTCGGCGTCGGCGGGTTGGTGCTGTAATCGTAAAAACCGCGGCCGGTCTTGCGGCCATACCAGCCGGCTTCGACATATTTGGCCAGCAGCGGGCAGGGCCGGTATTTCGGATCGCCCAGGCCTTCGTGCAGCACCTTCATCACCGAATAGAGCGTATCGAGACCGACGAAATCACACAGCTCCAGCGGCCCCATCGGATGATTGGCGCCGAGCTTCATGCCCTCATCGATGGCGCGGACATCGCCCACGCCCTCCATCAGCGCGAAGATCGCCTCGTTCAGCATCGGGCACAGGATGCGGTTGACGACGAAGCCCGGGTAGTCGGCCGCCGGCACCACGGTCTTGCCCATGCGCTCGGCCAACGCCGTCACCGCCGCGACCGTTGCCTCCTCGGTGGCGAGACCGCGGATGACCTCAACCAGCTTCATCATCGGCACCGGGTTGAAGAAGTGCATGCCGATGAAGCGGCCCGGCCGGTCGCTGGCGGCGCCAAGCCGGGTGATGGGGATGGAGGAGGTGTTGGAGGCCAGGATGGCCGAGGGTTTCAGCACTCCAACGAGGCTGGCGAAGATCTTGCCCTTGATCGCCTCGTTCTCGGTCGCCGCCTCAATGACCATGTCGCACTCGGCCAACGCCCGGGTCTCGGTCGCCGTCACGATGCGGGCCAGCGCGGCTTCCTTGGCGCCCTCGGCGATCACCTTGCGGGTGGTCTGGCGCTCCAGGTTCTTGTCGATGGTCTGCAGCGCCTTCTCCAGCGCCGCCGGGTTCACATCGACCAGCGTCACCGGCACCCCGGCCAGCGCCGCCACATGGGCGATGCCATTGCCCATCAAGCCGGCCCCAATCACCCCAAGCGTCGCGATCTCCGCCATGTTCCGCTCCATATAAAAAAGGCCGCCCAACGTCCTGCGTCAGGCGGCCCCCTTTCGTCAAACCAAGCTTTTATTTCTTGGCCAGCTCGGTCTCAAGCTCGGGCAGCGCCTTGAACAGGTCGGCGACCAGCCCGTAATCGGCGACGGAGAAAATCGGCGCTTCCTCATCCTTATTGATCGCCACGATCACCTTGCTGTCCTTCATGCCAGCGAGGTGCTGGATGGCGCCCGAGATGCCAACGGCGACGTAGAGATCCGGCGCCACGATCTTGCCGGTCTGGCCCACCTGATGATCGTTCGGCGCATAGCCCGCATCGACCGCGGCGCGGCTGGCCCCGACCGCGGCGCCGAGGCGATCGGCCAGCGCCTCGATGATCGCGAAATTTTCGGCCGAGCCCATGGCGCGGCCGCCGGAGACGACGATTTTCGCGGCCGTCAGCTCCGGCCGCTCGCTCTTGGCGATCTCGGCGCCGAGGAAGGCCGAAAGCCCCGGATCGGCGGCGGTGGCGACGGTCTCGATCGTCCCCGAACCGCCGCTGGCGGGAACCGGGTCGAAGCTGGCGGCGCGCACCGTGATGACCTTCTTCGCATCGGCCGACTTCACCGTGGCCAGCGCATTGCCGGCATAGATCGGCCGGACGAAGGTATCGGCATCGATCACGTCGGCGATGTCGGAGATCACCTGCACGTCGAGCAGCGCAGCAACCCGCGGCATCACGTTCTTGCCGGCGGCCGAGGCCGGGGCCAGCAGGTGCGAATAGCCCGGCGCCAGGGCGATCAGCAGGGCGGCGACCGGTTCGGCCAGAGCATGGGCGTAGAGCGCATCTTCGGTCTGCAGAACCTTGGTCACCCCGGGCATGGCCGCCGCCGCGGCCGCGGCCGCGCCGCCACCCAGCACCAGCGCGTGCACTTCCCCAAGCTTCGTGGCCGCCGCGACAGTGCTGCGGGTGGGCTGGGAGACGGTCGCACCATCGTGGTCGACCAGGACGAGAACCGCCATTGTCAGATCACCTTCGCTTCGTTGCGCAGCTTGTCGACCAGTTCCTGCACCGAGCCAACCTTCTTGCCGGCCTGCCGCTTGGCCGGCTCTTCCACCTTCAGCACGGTCAACCGCGGCGTGACATCGACGCCGAGATCGGCGGGCTTGACCGTCTCGATCGGCTTCTTGCGGGCCTTCATGATGTTGGGGAGGGAGGCGTAGCGCGGCTCGTTCAGCCGCAGATCGGTGGTGATGATCGCCGGCAACTTCAGCTGCAGGATTTCAAGACCGCCATCGATCTCGCGCGTTACCTTAAGGCCGCCATCAGCAGACTCGATCTTGCTGGCATAGGTGCCCTGGGCCCAGCCCAGCAGCGCCGCCAGCATCTGGCCGGTGGCGTTCATGTCGTCATCGATAGCTTGCTTGCCGAGGATAATGAGCTCGGGGCTTTCCTTGGCGACGATGGCCTTGAGCAGCTTGGCGACCGCCAGCGGCTCCAGCACCCCGTCATGCTCGATGAGGATGCCGCGGTCGGCGCCCATGGCAAGCGCAGTGCGGATCTGTTCCTGGCAAGCGGTGGGGCCGGCGGAGACGGCGATGATTTCGCTCGCCACTCCCTTTTCCTTCAGCCGCACCGCTTCCTCAACCCCGATCTCATCGAAGGGGTTCATGGACATTTTGACGTTCGCGGTCTCGACACCCGTGCCATCCGCCTTGACGCGGACCTTGACGTTGTAGTCGACCACCCGCTTGACGGGGACGAGGACCTTCATCGGCTCTGCCGTTTCCTGCGCGTTGTTGGGGAAGCATTATGGCCGCCGCACGCGGCCTCCTTTCCATAGGCCGCGGCGCGCGCGCCTGTCAAAATACGCGACCCGTTCAGGCCCGCAGCAGCAGCACCAGCAGGGCGAACAGCACCAGGGTCGCCCCCTGCAACAGGACCCGCCAGCGCATCAGCGCATTGGACCGGGCGCCGTTCTCGTCGCCGCGTGCCAGCCCGACCAACCCGGCCAACAGCACACCGAGTGTCGCCAGCATGCCGAGGCCAACCAGGATCGTCAGGATCGTCTTCATTGCGATCCTCTACCCCCCGGGCGAATTTCCGCAAGCCGTACCGCCCGCCTGGCGGCGCGGAGCGCGCCGCCGGCCGCCATGGCGGCGACGGCACAAGCCAGGAAGGCGCCCGCGTAGCTGCCGCTGAGGCGGATAACCAGAGCAACCAGGACCGGGGAGACGATCATGGTCAACGCCATGGCAAAGCCCATGGCCGAGGTCGCCGCCCCGACCCGCCCGGACGGCGCGACCCGGGCGACTTCAGCCAGCAGCAGCCCGGTCCAGCCGACCGCCGTCGCGCCCATGGCGATGGCAAGGGCAATGATCGCCGCCCCCGACCAGGCCGGCCCGGCACTGGCGAGGCCAAGCGAGGCGACGACGATGCCCGCGGCGATCAGCCCGAGCACCGGCAGCGCCCCCAGCCGATCCGCGAGCAGCGCCCAAAGGATGCGCCCGGCGATGCCCGCCGCCTGCCCCAGCGCCAGCCGGACGCCCGCTTCCACCAGCGGCACGCCGAGCGCCTCCACCTGCCAGACCACGGCATAGGTGAAGAAGGTGAACTGGGTGATGTTCAGGCAGCAGGCAATGATCGTCAGCCAGCGCAGCCGCGGCTCACTGCGCAGCAGGGAGAGGCTGGCGATCGCCTCTCGCCAGGGCGCGCCGCCGCCCGGGGCCTGCGGTGCGCGGTCGGCGTCGAGCGCCGCCCGCAGCGGCTGCAAAGCCAGCGCCAGGACCAGCGCGAAGACCGCCACCGCCAGCACCCCGGCGCGCCACCCATAGGCGGTGGCGATCAGCGGCGCGATCCCCGCGATCAGCATGGCGCCGGCCGGCACGCCGGTCTGTTTCAGGGAGAAGATCAGGCTGCGGATCCGTTCTGGCGTGCGCGCCGCCAGGACATGGCTGCCGGCCGGGGTCAGCGGCCCATGGCCGATGCCGCCGATCAGCGCCGCCACGATCAGCGCCAGCGGATGGCCGATGACCGCGAGCGCGATGCCGAACCCGAGCACGACCAGCGCCCCCTGGCAGACCCGCACCCCGCCATGCCGGCGGATCAGCGTCTGGGTGAAGGGGCCCGAGAGCATCGCCCCGCCATAGGCCAGCGAGGTGTTGAACCCGGCGAGGCTGGCCGGCAGGCCGAGCTCCGCCGCGATCGGCGGCGCCAGCACCGGCAGGGCGAGGAAAGCCCCCATGCCGGCCAGGTGGGTGCCAAGCAGGGCCAGCATCACCAGCCAGATCGAGGGGTCGCGCAAGGCCCGCATGGGCAAAGCGTGACGTGCGGCGGGCCGGGCGTCCATCCGCCCGCACGGCGGCGCGCCAAGGGCGGCGAAATCCACTAAAGCAGGCCATCTTCATTGAGATCGATCACAAGGTGATCCATCTCAATGAAGCCTGCTCTAGGATGGGGGACAATGCTGCCTCGCCTGCTGCTTCTCCTCCTGCTGGCCGTTCCGCTGGCGCGGCCCGGCGCCGCGCAGCCCGCACCCGCCGCTGCCTCGGCGCCGTCCGCGCCCGCCGCGGCCCCCGCCCTGGCGCCAGCCGAACTGGAACGCCTGGCCGGGCTGCTGAAGGATGAGGCGAAGCGCCAGGAGCTGATCCGGACCTTGCAGGCCCTGGCCGCCGCCGCCCGCGGCCAGACCACCATCCCATCAGGCACCCCATCAGCCGCCCCATCAGCCGCCCCATCAGCCGAGGCAGCCGCCGCGCCGCCGCCGCCCATCATCAAGCCTGACACCGTCACCGCGCATCTCTGGACGGCGATCACCGACCGCTTCGATACCGCCGCCGCCGGGCTGGCCGTCGCCATCCGCAGCATGGCCGACCTGCCCGCCCTGATCAGCGCCGCCGCCCAGCTGCTGGCCGATCCGGTCGCGCGCACCCGGCTGATCGATGCGTCCTGGAAGCTGCTGCTCACGCTCGGCTGCGGCTTGCTCGTCGAACGCCTCACCCGGCGGCTGCTGCGCCCGACGCGGGAACGGCTGGAGGCGGCGGCGCTGCGTCCGGCGTCGCGTTGGGCTTGGTCCCGCAAGCTGGCCCTGGTGCTGGGCTGGCTACTGCTGGAATTGCTGCCGATCCTGGTCTTCGCCGGGCTGGCGATGGGCGCGCTGCGCCTGCTCTCACCGCTGCCCACCACGGGCCAGGTCGGGCTGACGATTGGCAAGCTCTATGTCGCGGCGCGGGTCGCCTTCGTCTTCGCCCGGCTGCTGCTGGCGCCGGGCTCCCAGTTGCTCGGGCTGATCCCGGTTTCTAATGCCGGGGCCGATTATGGTCTCGTCGTGCTGCGGCGCTTCCTGCTGATCGGGCTCGGCGGCTATGCGCTGGCCGAGACAGGGCTGCTGCTTGGCATACCCTGGTCGGCCTATGACGCCCTTCTGAACGTCACGCTGCTGCTCATCTCGCTGCTGCTGGCCGGGCTGGTGCTGCGCTATCGCCAGCCCGTTGCCGATCTGCTGCGCGCGGCACCGCTGACCGCCGAGGAGACGGCCGAGGGCGTCTCCGACAGCCGCCGCCTGCTGCGCGCCATCCGCGACCGGATCGGCGCGGTCTGGCACATCTGCGTCATCGCCTGGCTACTGGCTGCCTGGGCGATCTGGGCGCTGGCGATCGAGAACGGTCTGCACGCGCTGACCATCGGCACGCTGCTGACCCTGGCCATCGTCATCAGCGCCTGGCTGCTGGACGAGGCCGCGCAGCGCGGCCTGCGCGGCTTGCTCCGACCGTCGCCCGATGCCGATGATGCGCAGGTCCGGCTCGCGGCGCGCATCGCACCCTATGCGCCGCTACTACGCAGCCTGCTCGCCCTGACGCTCAGCGGCAGCGCCCTCGTGCTGCTGCTGGAGACCTGGGGGCTCGACAGCCTGGACTGGTTCCGGAGCGGTGCGCTTGGCTGGCAGCTGGTGCAGACGCTGCTCTCGATCGGCACCACGCTGCTGCTCGCTCTCCTGGTATGGGAGATCGCCAACGGCATGATCCGGCGGCGGCTGGAGAAGATGGGCCGCGAGCGCGACGCGGCGGCCGGGGCGCGCATGCGCACCCTGTTGCCGATGCTCCGCACCGTGGTCGGCGTGGTCATCGCCACCTTCGTCGTGCTGAATACCCTCTCCCAGCTCGGCGTGAACGTGGCACCGCTCCTGGCCGGCGCCGGCGTCATCGGCCTCGCGGTCGGCTTCGGGTCGCAGACCCTGGTACGGGACGTCATCACCGGCATCTTCCTGCTGCTGGAGGATGCGGTGGCGGTCGGCGACGTGGTGCAGCTCGGCGGCCTGACCGGGGTGGTGGAACATCTCTCCATCCGCTCCATCAAGCTGCGCGCCACCGATGGCAGCCTGCACATCATCCCCTTCAGCGCGGTGACCACCGTCACCAACATGACCCGCGACTTCGCCTTCGCAGTCATCGACATCACCATCCCCTATACCGAGGATGTCGAGCGGGTGCTGCAGGCACTGCGCGAGGTCGGCGCCGAAATGCGCCTGGAGAGCAAGCTCGCCCCGCATCTCCGCGACGACATTGATGTCTGGGGCATCGACAAGCTGAACGACGCCAGCCTGACGGTGCGGGCCAGGATGAAGACCGATCCGACCCAGCGCTGGCCGGTGGCACGGGAGTTGAACGGGCGGATCAAGCGGCGGTTCGATGAACTCGGCATTCGCATGCAGACGCCGCAATCGGTGCTGATGCTGGAAGGCCCGGCGGCGACGGCCGCGTTGACCGGATAGCGCCGATCAGGTGACAGGACCGGAAGACCGATCGCCCTGGAAAATATCGAGCCCAGAACGGTCCCTGGTCTAACGGTCCCTGGTCGAGAGGATACTGCGTTCGCATTCGCTCACGCATCCCGCTCTGACTTTATGTTTGGTCGCGGGATTCAGCGCCTTCGGCGATCCCGCCGCAACGCATCTTGCTCTAATCCGACGCGGGCCGGCCGCGCCCGCGCTTCACGTCGCCGCGCTTCGCCTTGCCCTCCAACCGCCGCTGCTTGGAGCCGAGCGTCGGCTTGGTCGCGCGGCGCGGCGGCGGCGGCGGCTTCGCCGCCTCGACGATCAGCGCCACCAACCGCGCCAGCGCATCGGTGCGGTTGCGCTCACGCTGACGGAAGCGCTGGGCTGTGATCACCAGCACGCCGTCCTGGGTCAGCCGGTGGCCGCCCATCGCCAGCAGCCGTGCCCGCACCGGCTCGGGCAGGCTCGGGCTGCGGGCAACATCGAAGCGCAGCTGGACCGCCGTTTCTACCTTGTTCACGTTCTGCCCGCCGGGGCCGGATGCGCGGAGGAAATCCTCGTGCAGCTCATCCTCATTGAGGGAGATGCGGGCCGTGACGCGGATCATGGCGCGGGCAGGGCCGTGGCCGGCTGCTCATCCTTCAGCCGAACCCCGGTCTCCCCCAGCCGCCGCGCCGCGCCGGCCAGCCAGGCGAGCTTCACCGCCGCCGCCGCCGGCTGTAGACCCGCCGGGCGGATATTCGAGATGCAGTTGCGCTCGGCATCCGTCCGTCCGCGCCGGGGCGCGGCGGTCAGATAGACGCCGAGACTGTCGAGGGCGGTCAGCCCGGGCCGCTCCCCGATCAGCATCGCCAGCATGCCCGCGCCCATCGCCTCCCCGATCGCATCGCCCAGCGCAACGCGTGCCTGGCTGGCGATCACCACCGGACCGACGCTCATCCCCGCCGCCCGCAGCAGCGGCACGGCGGCCCGCAGCAGCGCCGGGGCATGGTCACTAACGCCGGTCGCACAAAGGCCATCGGCCACGACGAAGACGAAGGCGCCGGGCGCCGCCGGCAGGCGCTGGGCATCCGCCGCCCGCAGCCGGCGGCCGAGATCGGGGCGCAGCAGATAGGCTCGCCGGTCCGGCGCCTCGCTCGCCACCGCGACCACCGCCAGGTCAAGCGCCGCCGCGGCGGCCGCGACCGGTGCGGGGTCGAGCGCGGCATGCACCGCATCGCGCGCCAGCGCATGGGCTTCCTGGAAGTCCAGATGCGCGGCGGTCGGCAGCGCATGGCCGGCCCGGCCAAGCGCGACGCGGGCGGTGGTGAAGCGGCGGAGCGTCGCCCAGCGGGCCGGTGCGGTCATCGCAAATCCGGCAGGGTAAGCGGCAGGGCGCCGGCGTGGCTTGCCGCGTCCAGCCCCATGCGCTCCATCCAGGCGGCAAATTCTGGCGCCGGCCGTTTGCCGAGCGCGGCCCGCACATAGAGCCCGTCATGGAAGGAGGTGCTCTGATAGGCCAGCATCACATCATCCGCCCCGGGCACGCCCATCACATAGGTCACGCCAGCGACGCCCAGCAGCGTCAGCAGCGCGTCCATGTCGTCCTGATCCGCCTCGGCATGGTTGGTGTAGCAGACATCAACGCCCATCGGCAGGCCGAGCAGCTTGCCGCAGAAATGATCCTCCAGCCCCGCGCGGGTGATCTGCTTGCCGTCAAAGAGGTATTCCGGGCCGATGAAGCCGACCACGCTGTTGACCAGCAGTGGGGCGAATTCCCGCGCGACGGCATAGGCCCGCGCCTCGATGGTCTGCTGGTCGCAGCCGTGATGCGCCTCGGCCGACAGGGCGCTACCCTGACCGGTTTCGAAATACATCACATTGTCGCCGAGCGTCCCGCGCTTGAGCGAGAGCGCCGCGGCACGGGCTTCGGCCAGCAGCGTGAGCGAGACGCCGAAGCTGCGGTTCACCCCCTCCGTCCCGCCGATGGACTGGAACACCAGATCGACCGGCGCCCCCTGCTCGATGGCCCGGAGGGTGGTCGTGACATGCGCCAGCACGCAGCTCTGGGTCGGGATGTCGAAGCGGGTCCGCACCATGTCCAGCAGGTCGAGCACGCGGCGCGTCGTCTCGATATTGTCGGTTGCCGGATTGACCCCGATCACCGCATCCCCCGCGCCGAGCAGCAGCCCGTCGAGGATGGCCGCCGCTACGCCGCGCGGGTCATCGACCGGATCGTTCGGTTGCAGCCGGATCGAAAGCGTGCCCGGCAGGCCGATCGTGTTACGGAAGCGCGTCACCACCCGGCACTTCGCGGCCACTGCCACCAGGTCCTGCAGCCGCATGATCTTGCTGACGCCGGCCGCCATCTCCGGCATCAGGCCAGGCGCCAGGGCGGTGAGCGCGGCGCTGTCGGCTGCCCCCAGCAGCCAGTCGCGGAAGCCGCCCAGGGTCATATGCGCGACCGGGGCGAAGGCCGCGGCATCGTGGCGGTCCTGAATCAGCCGGGTGACCTCATCGGCCTCATAGGGGATCACCGCCTCATGCAGGAAATGCCGCAGCGGCAGTTCGGCCAGCGCGCGCTGGGCGGCCACCCGTTCGGCCGCGCTGGCCGCCGCGACCCCGGCCAGCGCATCGCCCGAACGCGGCGGGCTGGCCCGCGCCAGCAGGGTGCGCAGATCCGAAAAGCGGTACAGCGTGCCGCCGATGCTGTGCGCGAAGGCCATGCGCAGGGTCTAGCAAGCCGCGAAGCGGTCTTGCCAGCGCCGCGTGCCGGGGCTTGGATAAAGCCAAGACGCGCGAGGAAACCCATGTCTGATGCCGCGGCCGATTGGCCGGACCAGATCTACGCCCTGTTCAAGGAACACGGTATCCGGCAGGTAGCGCTGGTGCCGGATGCCGGTCATTCCCGGCTGATCAAGCGCTGCCTCGCCGATAACGACATCAAGGTCACCACCCTGACCACCGAGGAGGAAGGCATCGGCCTGATCTTCGGCGGCTGGCTGGGCGGGGAGAAGGGCGTGCTGCTGATGCAGAGCTCGGGGGTGGGCAACTGCATCAATATGCTGTCGGTGCCGATTGCGCATCGTACGCCCTGCCCCATGATCGTGACGATGCGTGGCGATTATGGGGAGTTCAATCCCTTCCAGATCCCGATGGGCAATGCCACCCAGACCGTGCTGGAAGCCATGGGCACCCTGGTGAAGCGCGCCGAAACGCCGGAGGATGTGGCGCCCACGGTGAATGCCACGCTGCGGCTTGCCTTCAACACCTATCGCCCGACCGCGACGCTGATCAGCCAGCGCGTGATCGGCGCCAAGACCTTCGGGAAGTGACGCCGATGCAGACGGGACCGACAGGCAAGTTGATGCGGCGCGAGGTGGTGAAGACGCTGCTGGCGGATCGCGGTGGGATGCTGGCGATCGGCGGCCTCGGCGCGCCGGCCTGGGACATCACCGCGGCCGGCGATACGCCGCTCAACCTGCCGCTTTGGGGCGGCATGGGCGCGGCGGCGGTGATGGGCCTCGGCCTCGCCCAGGCGCAGCCGGAACGCCGGGTGCTGGTGGTGACCGGCGACGGGGAGATGCTGATGGGCATCGGCTCGCTCGCCACCATCGCGGTGAAGCGGCCGGGCAACCTCGCCATCGTGGTGCTGGACAATGAGCATTACGGCGAGACCGGCATGCAGGAGACAGCGACGCGCCACGGGGTCGATCTGGTCGGCATGGCGCGGGCGGCGGGGATCGCCGATAGCCGCCTGGTCCGGACCGCCGAGGAGCTGCTGGCGCTGCACCAGGCGATCCGTGCGGGGGGGCTGATATTCGCCGTGATCAAGATCGACGAGGCGCCGCAGCCGCTGGTGCTGCCGCCGCGCGAGGCCAGCATCCTGCAGGCCCGCATGCGTGAAGCCATCATGGGCCCGGAGGCGCATCTGCAATGAAGCGCCGCGCGCTGCTGGCCGGGTTGGCCGCGGCCCCGGCGGCGCGCGCACAGGGTTGGGCGCCGGAAAAGCCGATCCGGCTGGTGGTGCCCTTCGCCGCCGGCGGCAGCACGGATGTCACGGCCCGGATGGTCGCGCAGACCATCGGCGATCGACTAGGCCAACCGATGGTGGTTGAGAACCGGCCCGGCGCGGGTGGCAATATCGCCGCCGAGGGCGTGGCCCGCGCGACGCCCGATGGCCAGACGCTGCTGATGGCGACCAGCGGCATCATCGGCGCCAACAAGGCGCTCTATAAATCCCTGCCCTTTGATCCGCTGCGGGATTTTGCCCCGGTCGCGCTCGTCTCCCTGGTGCCGAACCTCATCGTGGTGAACCCGGCCCTGCCGGTCACCGACCTGCCAGGCCTGATCGCCTATGCCAAGGCGCGGCCGGGGCAGGTCTTCTATGGCAGCGCCGGGTCGGGGACCTCGCTGCATCTGGCCGGCGCGTTGTTCTGCGCGCGGGCGGGGATCGAGATGGTGCATGTGCCCTACAAGGGCGGTGCGCCGGCGGCGACCGATCTGCTGGCCGGCAAGATCCAGATGATCGCCTCCCCCCTGCCGGAGGTGCTGGCCTTCGTCACCGCCGGGCAGCTGCGCCCGCTGGCCGTCACCACGGCGCGGCGGGCTGCCGCGCTGCCCGGTATCCCGACCATCGGCGAAACGCTGCCCGGCTTCGAGGTGGCCTTATGGAACGGCGTAATGGCGCCGGCCGGCACGCCGCCCGGGGCCATCTCTCGCCTGTCAGCGGCGATTCTGGGGGCGGTGCAGGACCCGGCGCTGCACGCCAAGCTGATCGAGCAGGGCAATGAGCCCTTGCCGAAGGCCGCGGCCGAATTCGGCGACTTCATCGGGGCTGATATTCCCCGCTGGGTTGAGATCGTGCGCCTGTCCGGCGCCACCGCCGATTAGGGAGCCCGCCATGGTCTGCCTGTCCCGTCGCCCGATCTTCGGTCTCGCCTCAGCGCCCTTCGCCGAAATCATCCGCGTCTCTGGCACCTGCCTCGATTGATCCCGTAAGGAAAACCGCCATGCCGCACGTTGTTTGTCTGCGTCCCGTCCACCCCGAAGCCCTCGCCCAGCTCCGCGCCGTCCCCGGCGTGACGGTCGAGGTGCTGGACCCGGTGAATGCCGAGACCGTCGCCCGCTCCATGCCGAACGCTGATGCGGTGATCGTGCGGGCAACGCCGATCAACCGCGAATTCCTGGCGCATGCGCCGAAGCTGCGGATCGTCGCGCGACACGGCGTCGGCTACGATGCGGTCGATGTGCCGGCGCTGACCGAACGCGGCATTCCGCTGACTGTCACGCCCGATGCCAATGCTGCCTGCGTCGCCGAACATGCGATGATGCTGCTGCTCAACGTCGCCCGGCAGACTTTCTTCTACGACCGCCAGACCCGCGCCCTGCAATGGAGCAACCCGCCGGTGCCGGCGACCTTCGATCTGGGCGGCAGGACCATCCTGGTGATGGGCTTCGGGCGCATCGGCGGGCGGGTCGCGCGGCTGTGCAAGGCCTTCGACATGAAGGTGCTGGTGCGCGACCCCTACATCCCGCAGAACACCATCAAGGGCGCCGGCTTCATCCCGGTAAAGGACCTGCAGGCCGGCCTCGCCGAGGCCGATGTGGTAACCGTCCACCTGCCCTCCTCGGCCGAGACCCGCGGCATCATCAATGGCGAGTTCCTGGCCTCGATGAAGCAGGGCGCGGTGCTGATCAACACCGCGCGCGGCACGCTGGTCGACGAAAAGGCCCTGGCCGCGGCGCTGACCAGCGGGCACCTGTCGGGCGCTGGCGTGGACGTGCTGTGGGACGAACCCGCGGTCGAGAGCAATCCGCTGCTGCAGCTGCCCAACATCGTCATCACGCCGCATACCGCGGCGGCGACCGAACAGGGCCTGCGGCGCATGGCGCTGTCCTGCGCGGACAGCATCCTCGCCTGCTTCGACAACCGGCTCGATGAAGATGTGGTCATCAACAAGGAGGTGCTGCGCGGCAACGCGTAGCAGGCTGCCATGGACAACCCGCTGCTGACACTCGCCGAACACGCCGCCGGCTGGGCCCGAGGCCCATTGCCGGCCGAGGTGGCGCATCATGCCCGGCGCGCGCTGATCGACTGGTTCGCCGCCCTGATCCCCGGCTGTTCCAAGCCCCCGGCCACGCTGCTGGCAGCAGCGCTGGCGGCCGAACGCGGCCCCGGGCGGTCCATCTGCTATGTCGATGGCGCAGCCTCTCCGTTGCGGCATGCCGCCCTGCTGAACGCGACGGCGAGCCATACGGTGGAGTTCGACGACATCTTCCGGGATGCCGGCTACCACCCCGGCTGCCCGACCATCGCCCCGGCATTGGCCGCCGTGCAGCAGCAGGGCGGCTCGATGGAGCAGCTGCTGCGCGCGATCGTCGCGGGCTATGAAGTCTCCTGCCGCATCGGCATGGCGGTACAGCCCAGCCACTACATCAACTGGCACACCACGGGCACGGTCGGCACCTTCGGGGCCGCCGTCTCCACCGCCGTCGCGCTGGGCTGCGATGCGACCCAGATCGGCCATGCCATCGCCACGGCGGCGACCTTTGCCGGCGGGCTGCAACAGGCCTTCCTGTCCGATTCCATGTCAAAGCCGCTGCATCCCGGCCATGCCGCCGATGCCGGGGCGCTGGCGGCGATCGGCGCGCGGGCCGGTGTGACCGGGGCGCTCGATGCGCTGCACGGGCCAAAGGGCTTCGCGGCGGCGACCAGCGAGGATACCGGCAAATGGGCCAAGGCCCTGGCCGATCTGGGCAGCCGGGTCTGCATCACCGAGATGACCTTCAAGAACCATGGCTGCTGTGGCCATATCTTCGCCGCGCTTGATGCAGTGCGCGACCTGCAGCGTGAGCACGGCTTCGCGCCGGAACAAATCAGCCGCATCAAGGTGGGCGGCTATGGCCCGACCAAGAGTGTCTGCGACCGCCCGGCGGTGAGAACCGAACAGGAGGCACGCTTTTCCACCCAATACACGGTGGGCGCGCTGCTGGTCCTGGGCGGCGTGCGGATCGCGGCCTTCGAGCCGGCGAACCTCGCCGATGCGCGCATCCGCGCGATCATGTCGAAGGTTTCGGTCGAACTCGACCCGGAGCTGGCCAATGCCTATCCCGGCCAGCGCGCGGCCAAGGTCTGGATCGACCTCGCTGACGGCCGCCAGCTCTATCGCTACCAGCCGACCCGCAAGGGCGACCCCGACGCGCCACTTTCGGATACCGAGCTCGACGAGAAATTTGTCGAACTCGTCGCCCCGGTGATCGGCCGGCCGGCGGCCGATGCGCTGCTCGCCGGCCTTTGGCGTGGCCAGAGCATCCCCGGCGGGCTGCCGATTCCGCTGGCGCGCGCGGCGGAGTAGCCAGCGCGGGGCGGCTCAGCCGGGCCGCCCCAGCCCCCAGGCCGCCAGCAGCGCCCGCAGCCCG
>CAITYE010000068.1 GCA_903896535.1 uncultured Paracraurococcus sp. | reverse complement strand
GCCGGGCGGAGTTCATCTTCTTCTCGATCGATAACTCGGCGAGCTTGTGGGAGGTCTGGGCGTGGCCGATGGCCATTCGCTGGAGCCGCCTGTTCTCCGCGGTGCGATGAACGCCCCCGATACAAACGCTTTCGCCGCCCGGCTCGGCCTCGCCTTCGCCGACCCTGGCCTGCTGACGCAGGCTTTGACCCATCGTTCGGCCGCTGATCCGCGGCGCGATCAGCTGGATTCAAACGAGCGGCTGGAATTCCTCGGTGATCGGGTGCTGGCGCTGGTGATGGCCGAATGGCTCACCGAACGCTTTCCGAAGGAGCGCGAAGGCGATCTCGGCAAGCGGCTGGGCATGCTGGTGGCGCGCGATACGCTGACCGCGATCGCCGAACGGCTGCACCTGGCAAGCGTGCTGCGCGTCCCCCCCGCCGAAGGGCGCACCGGCCTGCGGGAGCGGGCCAATGTCCTGGCCGATGCGCTGGAAGCGCTGCTGGGTGCGATCTTTCTCGACGCAGGCCTCGATGCCGCGCGGGCCTTCATCCGGCGGGAGTGGGAAGTCGCGGTCGGGGCCGATCAGCGGCCGCCGATATCGGCGAAAAGCCGCCTGCAGGAATGGACGCTCGGTCGGGGGCTCGGCCTGCCGGTCTATCGCAGCGTCTCCACCACCGGTCCTTCGCACCGGCCCTCTTTCGTCGTCGAAGTGTTGGCCGATGGCCGCTGTGCCGAAGGCCTGGGCGAGAGCAAGCGTGCCGCCGAGCAGGCGGCGGCGGAAGCCTGGTTCAGCGGACTCGGGCCATGAGCGAAACTGTCGCGCCGCGCTGCGGCCTGGTCGCCATTGTCGGCGCGCCCAATGCCGGCAAAAGCACGCTGGTCAACGCGCTGGCCGGCAGCAAGGTGAGCATCGTCTCTCCCAAGCCGCAGACGACGCGCTTTCGCATCCGTGCCGTCGTCATGCATCATGGCGCGCAGATCGTGCTGGTTGATACGCCTGGCATCTTCGCCCCCCGTCGCCGGCTGGACCGCGCCATGGTGGCCGCGGCCTGGGGCGGCGCGCAGGATGCCGACCGCACGGTGCTGCTGGTCGATGCCCGGGCCGGCCTGACCGATCCGGTGCGGGCCATCGCCGAACGCCTTCGCCGCGCCGCCCGGCCGATCTGGTTGGCGTTGAACAAGGTCGATCTGATCGAGCCGCCGCGCCTGCTGCCGCTGGCGGCCGAGTTGAACGCGCTGGTCCCGGCCGAGGAGACCTTCATGATCTCAGCCGAGAAGCGGCGCGGTCTGGACCGGCTGCTGGACCGGCTGGCGGCGGTCATGCCGCCGGGCCCCTATCTGTTCCCGGAGGATGATCTCTCCGACGTGCCGAACCGCATGCTGGCGGCCGAACTCGTGCGCGAGCAGATCCTGCGCCAGACGCATGAGGAAGTGCCGCACCACGCGACGGTCGAGACCGAGCAATGGACCGAACGGGCGGACGGCAGCGCCCGGGTGGATTGTACCATCTATGTCGGGCGGGCGACCCAGAAGGCGATCCTGATCGGTGATGGCGGCGCCCGCATCCGGGCCATCGGCGTCGCGGCGCGACGTGAGTTGGAGGCGCTGCTGGAGCGGCGCATCCATCTTTTCCTCAACGTCAAGGACCGGCCGGGCTGGGACGAAGAACGCGGGCGGCTGCGCGCTCTGGGCCTGGAGGACGAGGGCTGAGACCGGCCTATACGTGCTGGTTCACCTCGATCATGTTCGCCGCCGGGTCCTGCACGTAAATCTGGTGCATGCCCGCCATGGCGTAGACCCCGGCATCGGACACAGTCACCCCGGCCGCTTCCAGACGCCGCTTCACCGCCAGCACAGCCGGCACGCAAAAGGCCGGGTGCCCGCCGATGGACGGGTTGTGCGCGAAGCCGTTGCGCAACGCGAAGCCGGCATCCGGGCGGATCAGATGCAGGCCACGATTGGCGCCGCCCGCATCGATCACCGCCAGCTCGGCCGGGTCGATGCTGAAGCTGCCGCGTGCGGCCGGCGCTTCCCAGCTGCCTTCCGGCAGCCCCGCGATGGCGGTGTAGAACCCGACTGCTGCTCGCACATCGCCCGCCTGGAGGTTCACATGGTGGATCTCCCACCCCCAGGCCGGCGCCGGCGAACCTGCCTGGCAGAAGGCGACGAGATTGCCCGCCGGATCGCGCGTCCAGACCGCCGCCGTCTCAAACTCCTCGGCCGTGGCCGGCAGGCAGGGCAGGCTGGCGCGCGTCAGCCGCCCGGTCAGGCCCGCCAGGTCGGCGACCTCGATCGCCACATGCCGCCCGGCCACCGCACCCAGCACGGTCGTGCCGTCGCGGGCCAGCATTGGCGAAGGCCTGGTCACGCGCAGGCCGCGGCTGCCAGGGCCGAAGGCCAGCCGATCCGCGTCGAGCGCCCGCGGTGCGCCGAGGCCAAGCTGTGTTCCAAAAAACGCTGTGGCGGCCGCGAGATCCTGGGCGACCAGCCCCACGCGGTGGATAGTCCAGGACATCAGGAGCCTCCGTCGCGGTGCGCCATGTAATGCGCGAGGGCCGCGAGATCGGCGTCGCTGTACCCATGAAGCAAGCCGGTCATCTGGGTGTCGGTCCCGATCCGCTGGCTATCGCGGAACTGCGTCAGGGCTTGGCGCAGGTAATCCTCCCGCTGGCCGGCGAGGCGGGGCATCTGTTCCCGCCCGCGGTAATCCGGCAGGTGGCAGATGCCGCACCGGCCCTTCTGGGACAGCGCGGCGCCGGCCGCGAGCTTGGTCGCATCCACCGGCGCGCGATCGGCCGGCAGGCCCGGCGGCAGGCTTTCGAACCAGGCGCCGAGATCCTCGATCTCGGCGTCCGTCAGGCCTTCGGCGAAGGGCGCCATGGCCGGCACCTGCCGCAGCTTCTCGCGCATCAGGATCAGTTGCAGCACGACGACCTGCCCGGGCATGGCGGCGAGCGAGGGCACGCCGGCTGTCTGCGCAACGCCGTCAGCGCCGTGGCACGCACCGCATTGCCGGGCTTCGGCCAGCGCCTTGCCGCGCGCTGGTTCGGGCCCGGCAGCGGCGCTGCTGGCCAGCACCAGCAACCCGGCCAGCAGCGGCGCGCCGGTGCGCCTCATTTCGCGTAGGTGATGCGGTAGATCGCGCCCATCTGCTCATCGGAGACCAGGAGTGAGCCGTCGGGCATTTGTTGAACATCGGTCGGCCGGCCGAGGAAGGTGTTGCCCTCCAGCAGCCCGCCCATGAAGGGGCGAAGCGTGGGCTTGCCGGCGGCGTCGAGCGTCACATTCACCACGTCATAGCCGGACCGCTGGGTACGATTCCAGCTGCCGTGGCGGGCGATGAACATGCTGTTCTTGTATTCCGCCGGGAACATGTCGCCAGTGTAGAAGCGGATGCCGAGCGCCGCGGTATGTGCCCCAAGCAGCAGGGCTGGCGCCGAGAATTCCGAACAGGCGCGGCCCTGCACATCCGGGTCCTGCATGTTGCCGTTGTGGCAGAAGGGAAAGCCGAAATGCTGACCGACGCGGGTGACCACGCCGAGGCTGTCGTGCGGCTCGTCCTCTCCGGCCCAGTCGCGGCCGTTATTGGTGAACCAGAGCTGGCCGGTCTGCGGGTGATGCGCCATGCCGACGCTGTTGCGAACGCCGCGCGCGACGATCTCCCGGCCGCTGCCATCGAGGTTGTAGCGCAGCAGCAGCGCGTGCCGGTTCTCATCCAGCTCGCAGATGTTGCACGGCGCGCCGACCTGCATATACAGCTTTGCATCCGGACCGATGGTCGCGAATTTCCAGCCATGGTGCTCTTCAGGCGGCAGGTTGAAGGTGTTCGTCATATCGACTGGCGCGGGCGGTGCGTCGAGCTTGCCCTGGATGCCGTCGAAGCGAAGCACCTGGTTGATCGCGATGACGTAGAGCGAGCCGTTCACAAAAGCGATGCCGTTTGGCTGCTTGAGGCCCGAGGCGAGGGTGTAGGTTTTGCCGTCCTTCACGGCATAAACCCGGCCGATGGTGCGGGTGCCGATAAACAGCGTGCCGTCCGGAGCCAGTGCCATCATGCGCGCCCCTGGCATGCCGGCGGCGTAGATTTCCGCCTTGAAGCCCTGCGGCAGGGTGAGCTTGCCGACCGGCACCTGATCGGCGGGGGTGACCGTCAGCTTCGGGGCGTTCGGGGCGAGCGGCGAGGCGTTGAGGGCCACCGGCCGACCCTGGGCCCAGGCTGGCGGCGGCGCGGCGGGCGCCTGAGCGAGTGCGGGGGCGGCGACCAGGGTCGCAAGGCCAAAGCCCAATAGGCGACGCAGCATGCTTCATCCTCCCTCTGCCGACGCGGTCTTGTCGCCGGGTCGGCGATGATTATGCCTGGCAAACCTGGGCAGACAAGTCGTCCGCACGCTTGCTGGCCTGCGCCCTCTCGTTCTAGGCTTGCTTGTCATATTTATCGTAGGAGACCTCCGATGGCCTGGAAGAAGCCCCGCATTGTTGAAATCTCGCTGGCGCTCGAGATTAACGCTTACGCCTGCGCCGAGGTCGGCTGAACCTGCCGGGCACCGGCGGCACCCCGTCGGTGCCGTCGCGCGCCAGGGTTTCCATGTTGCGTGCGATCATCCTCGGGGCCGCTGCTGGTGGCGGGTTCCCGCAATGGAACTCGGCCGGGGCAGGGTGCCGACGCGCCCGTGCGGGTGACCCCGCCGCACCGGCCCTGACCCAAGCCTCGCTCGCGGTCTCGGCCGATGGTGAGCGATGGGTGCTCCTCAATGCCGCGCCCGACCTCAGGGCGCAGCTTGCCGCGACGCCGGCGCTCCATCCCAGGCCCGCCGTGGGGCGCATCCGCCATTCGCCGATCGCGGCGGTGGTGCTGACGGGGGCGGAGGTTGATACCATCGCCGGGCTGCTGACGCTGCGGGAAGGGCACCCTTTCGCGCTCTATGGCGCCCATCCCGCGCTGGCGACGCTCGCGGCCAATCCGATCTTCGGCGCAGTCAATCCCGCGATCGTGCCGCGCCGGGCCCTGCCGCTCGACCATCCCCTCGCGCTGGCCGATGCGGCGGGCGCGCCGCTCGGCCTCACGCTCGAAGCCTTCGCGGTGCCGGGCAAGGTGCCGTTATTCGCCGAACGCGATGGAGCTGATCCGGGGCGGGCGGAGGATGGGGAGACCATCGGCCTGGCCATCGCCGCCGGGGGGGAGCGGTTATTCTTCATCCCCGGCTGCGCGGCGATGACCGCGGCGCTCGCCGCCCGGCTGCGCGGCGCCGCCTGCGTCCTGTTCGACGGCACGCTATTCGCCGATGACGAGATGATCCGGGCCGGCGCCGGCCCCAAGACCGGGGCGCGCATGGGGCATATGAGCATTGCCGGGTCGGCGGGTACGCTGGCCGCTTTCGCCCCGCTCGGCGTCAGGCGACGGATCTTTATCCACCTGAACAACACCAACCCCGTGCTGCTGGCCGATAGTCCGGAACGCGCCCATGTCGCCGCCGCTGGCTGGGAGGTTGCGACCGACGGTATGGAGATCACGCTATGACCGACAGCGTGCTGGCGTCCGCAGACCTGGAGCAGCGCCTGCGGGCGATCGGCGAGGAGCGTTATCACATCCATCACGTCTTCCATCACCTGCTGCATGGCGGGCGGCTCTCGAAGGGGCAGGTGCAGGCCTGGGCGCTCAATCGCTATTACTATCAGGCGAGCATTCCGGCGAAGGACGCGACGATCCTCGCCCGCCTGCCAAGCCCGGCGTTGCGCCGCGAATGGCGGCGAAGGATCGTCGACCATGATGGCGACGGCACGGCGCCCGGCGGGGTGGAACGCTGGCTGGCGCTGACCGATGGGCTCGGGCTCGACCGCGGCTATGTCACCTCCCTGGAAGGCCTGCTGCCGGGCACGCGCTACGCGGTGGATGCCTATGTGCATTTCGTGCGGGAACGCAGCCTGCTGGAAGCCGTGGCTTCCTCGCTGACCGAGATGTTCTCGCCCAACATCATCAGCCAGCGGGTCGCCGGCATGCTGCGCAACTACGATTTCGTCGATGCCCGCACGCTGGCCTATTTCACGCCCCGCCTGACCCAGGCGCCGCAGGATGTCGCCTTCGCGCTGGCGTATGTGACGCGGGAGGCCCGGACGCGCGCGGAGCAGGACCAGGTGCTGGCGGCGCTGCGCTTCAAATGCGACCTGCTCTGGGCGCAGCTCGATGCGCTGCACCACGCCTATGTCTCGCCGGGTCTGCCGCCACCGGGCGCCTTCCGGCCGTGACGCCGGAAAGCATCCCCCGCTTCGCCCCGGGCCACCGCCTGCGCGAGGATGCGGCGCGCGGCCGTTGGGTGGTGATGGGGCCGGAGCGGATGTTCGTCCCCGACGAGACCGCGTTGGAGATTCTGCGCCTGGTCGATGGCGCGCGCAGCCTGGCCGGCATCGCGGGCGCGCTCGCCGCGCGCTTCGCGGCGCCCGAGGCGGAGATCGCCGCCGATGTTGCGGCGCTGCTGGAGGAGTTGCGGACCAAGGGGGTGATCCAGGCATGAGGCCGGAGCCACCGCTGGCCCTGCTCGCTGAACTGACGCATCGCTGCCCGCTGCGCTGTCCCTATTGCTCCAACCCCACCCAGCTGACCGGGGCGGGGGAGGAGCTGGATACCGCCACCTGGGCGCGCGTCTTCGCCGAGGCGGCGGCGCTCGGCTGCCTGCAGGTGCATCTCTCGGGCGGCGAGCCGATGGCGCGGCGCGACCTGCCGGCCTTGGTGCGTGCCGCGCAGGGGGCGGGGCTCTACACCAACCTGATCACCTCCGGCGTGCTGCTGGATGCGCCGAGGCTGGCCGAGCTTTGCGCCGCCGGGCTCGATCACGTGCAGCTTTCGGTGCAGGACGCGGCGGCGGCGGGCGGCGACCGGATCGGCGGCTACGCGGGCGGGCATGCGCGCAAGCTCACCGCCGCGGCGGTGATCCGCGCCGCTGGCCTGCCGCTGACGCTGAACGCCGTGGTGCACCGGCAGAACCTCGACAATCTTGAACAGCTCATCGACCTCGCGCTCGACCTCGGCGCTGGGCGGCTGGAAGTGGCGCATGTGCAGTATTACGGCTGGGCGCTGGCCAATCGCGCCGCGCTGCTGCCCAGCCGGGCGCAGCTGGAGGCCGCGACGGCGGTGGTCGCGGCGGCGCGCCGGGCCCATGCCGGGCGGCTGGTGATCGATTACGTGGTGCCCGATTACCATGCCGCGCGGCCGAAGGCCTGCATGGGCGGCTGGGGGCAGCGCTTCCTCGCCGTCTCTCCGGCCGGGCGCATTCTCCCCTGCCATGCGGCCGAGAGCATCCCCGGCCTCGATTATCCGCGCGTACAGCAGACCTCGCTGCACGCGGCCTGGTATGCATCCCCGGCCTTCGCGCGCTTCCGTGGCACCGATTGGATGCCCAGCCCCTGTCGCGGCTGTGAGCGGGCGGAGATCGACTGGGGCGGCTGCCGTTGCCAGGCGCAGGCGCTGCTGGGCGATGCCGCCGCCACCGACCCCGCCTGCGACCGCTCGCCACGGCACGGGCTGCTGGCCGATGCGCTGGCCGAGGCGGCCTCGGCCGGGCAGGATTTCGCCTATCGCCAGTTCAGTGAGAGCAATATCCGTTCAGACCGAATCGTCTGAACGGAGGCTGCTCCAGGGCGCCTGACCAGCGAGCGGGGGAGGGGAGCATGCCGCAGCTTGCCGAATGGGCCGCGCGCCAACCGCAGAAGATCGCCGCGCATTTCCCGGCCAGCGGTGCCGTCCTCACCTATGCCGCGCTGCACGAGAGGGCGCGCCGCTGCGCGCAATGGCTGCTGGCGCAGGGGCTGGAGCCCGGCGACGGCATCGCGCTGCTGGTCGATAACCGGCCGGAGTTCCTGGAGATCGACCAGGCGGCGCGCCTTACCGGGCTCTATTACACGCCGCTCTCGATCCATCTTCGCGGGCCGGAGATTGCCTATGTGCTGGCCGATAGCGGCGCGAAGCTGCTGATCGCCAGCCCGGCGCTGGCCGAACTCGCCGCCGTGCTGCTGGCCGATGGGACGATCGGCGCCCGCCCCTGCTTCGCGCTCGGCGCGGGCCTGCCGGGCTATGGCAGCTACGAAGCCGGGCTCGCCGCCGTCGATCCCGCCGCGCCGCTGCCGGAACGCCCGCTCGGGCGGGAGTTCCTCTACTCCTCCGGCACCACGGGGCTGCCCAAGGGCATCCGCCGCCCGCTGCTGCCCTTCGCGAAGCGCGACGCGCCGGAATGGGACATGAGCTGGAAGGCGCTGTACGGCTTTGGCCCGGACACGGTCTACCTCTCCCCCGCACCGCTCTATCACGCCGCACCCAACCGCTATGTCTACCGCACGCTGACCGAGGGCGGGACGGCGGTGATCATGGCGAAGTTCGATGCGGCCGAGGCGCTGCGCCTGATCGCCGCGCATCGCGTCACCCACAGCCAATGGGTGCCGACGATGTTCGTCCGCCTGCTCGCCCTGCCGGCGGCGGAGCGCGCGGCGCATGCCCTCAGCTCCCTCCGCGTGGCGATCCACGCGGCAGCCCCCTGCCCGGTGGCGGTGAAGCAGGCCATGATGGCGTGGTGGGGGCCGATCCTCTGGGAATACTACGCCGGCTCGGAAGGCGTCGGCACCACGGTGATCTCGCCGCAGGACTGGCTCTGCCGGCCGGGTTCGGTCGGGCGGCCCGTCAATGGCGTGCGGCTGCATATCTGCGCGGAGGACGGCACCGAACTGCCGCCCGGTGAGACCGGCGGCATCCGCTTCGAGGGCGCGCCGCGCTTTGCCTATCACAACGCGCCGGAGAAGACCGCCGCCTGCTACGACGCACGCGGCTGGGCGACGCTTGGCGATCTCGGCTGGGTGGATGCAGAGGGGTGGCTCTATCTCTCGGATCGCCGGGCCGATCTGATCCTCGCGGGCGGGGTCAACCTCTACCCGGCGGAGATCGAGGCGGCGCTGGCGCAGCACCCAGGCGTCGCCGAGGTGGCCGTGGTCGGCATTCCGCACGCCGAGATGGGGGAGCAGGCGCACGCCGTGATTGTCCCGCGCGGGACGCCGACGGCGGGCGAGCTGGACGCGCATTGCCGACCGCTGCTCGCTGGCCCGAAGCGGCCGCGTTCCTACGAATTCGTCGCCGAATTGCCGCGCTCGGAAGCCGGCAAGCTGCTGCGCCGCGTGCTGAAGGAGCGCTACCTGAAGGCGTGAGAGTCGGGTGGGCTGGAGCGCGATGCGTTGAGGCGGAATCGCCGAAGGCGCGGAATCCCGCGACCCAACAAAAGTTAGAGCGCGATGCGCTGAGGCGGAATCGCCGACGCATCCGGCCCTAAAGCGTCCGGCCGATGATCTCGCGCATGATTTCGGAGGACCCGCCGTAGATCCGCCCGATCCGCGCATCGGTCCAGGCGCGGCCGATCTCGTATTCGGACATGTAGCCGTAGCCGCCATGCAGCTGCAGGAAATCGTCGAACAGGCGGTTCTGCATCTCCGCACCCAGCAGCTTGGCGCAGGCCGCGAGCTCTACCGAAAGACCGCCGTGCAGATGCATCGCCAGGCAATGATCCACGAAGACCCGCAGCATCGCCGCCTGGGCCTTGGCATCGGCCAGCTTGAAACGGTTGTGCTGGAAATCGATCACCGGCTGGCCGAAGGCTTTGCGTTCTTTCGTATAGGCGATGGTCTTCTCCAGCATCGCCTCGATCCCGGCGGCCGCCCGGACGGCAATCACCAGCCGTTCCTGCGGCAGGTTGCGGATCAGATAGCCGAAGCCCTTGTTCTCCTCCCCCAGCAGGTTGCCGACTGGCACGCGCACCTCGTCGAAGAATAGCTCCGAGGTATCCTGCGCGTGCAGGCCGATTTTCTCGAGGTTGCGGCCGCGGGTGAAGCCGGGTGTGCCGGCTTCGACGCAAATCAGCGAAATGCCTTTTCGCCCCGCGGCCGGATCGGTCTTGGCGCAGACCACGACGACATCGGCAAGCTGGCCGTTGCTGATAAACGTCTTGCTGCCGGTGATGACGTACTGCTCGCCCTCTCGCCGGGCGGTGGTCCGCATCGCCTTCAGGTCGCTGCCCATGCCCGGCTCGGTCATGGCGATCGCGGTGATCAGCTCGCCGCGCGCCATGCGCGGCAGCCATTCCTGGCGCCGGGCCTCGGTCGCCAGGCTTTCGATATAGGGGACGACGATATCGGAATGCAGCGGGAAGCCGGGCCCGGTGCAGTTGGTCCGCGCGATCTCCTCGATGATGATGGCCGAAAAGCCGAAATCGCCGCCGGCGCCGCCGTATTCGGGCGCCAGCATCGGGCAGAGCAGCCCGGCCGCTCCGGCCTTTCGCCATACTTCGCGGGGCACGACGCCGTCGCGTTCCCATTGCCGGTGATGCGGGACGATCTCGCTTTCGAAGAAGCGCCGCACCGTGTCGCGGAAGGCTTCGTGTTCCGGCCCAAAGACCGTCCGTGGTCCGGTCAGGCGGGCGCTGCCCGCCGCATGCGTGTCCATGCTGCCTCCTCAGCCGCCAGTGACGGCGGCGATTTCCGCTGGTGTGAAGCCCCAATCGGCCAGCACCGCCGCGGTATCCGCGCCGCGCTTCGGCGCTGGCTTGGGCGGCGCGGCGGGCGTGCCGGAAAAGCGCGGCGCGGGGGCGGGCTGGACCACGCCATGGTCGTGCAGAAAGGTCGCGCGGGCCTGGTTATGCGGGTGCGTCGGGGCCTCCGCGAGGTCGAGCACCGGGGCGACACAGGCATCGGTGCCATCGAACAGCGCCGCCCAGTCATCGCGCGGGCGCCCAAGGAATATCGCGGCAAGCTCGGCCCGCAGCGCCGGCCAGGCGGCCGGGTCCATCCGGTCGTGAAACCGCGCGGGATCGAGGCCGAGGCGTTGGCAGAGCACGGCAAAGAATTGCGGCTCGATCGGCCCGACCGCCAGGAAGCGGCCATCGGCGCATTCATAGGTGTCATACCAGGGCGCCGCGCCATCCAGCATGTTCGCCCCGCGCGCATTGGCCCAGCGGCCGCGCGCCAGCATGGCATAGATCGGCGCCATCAGCAGCGCCGCGCCATCGACCATGGCGGCATCCACGACTTGCCCCTGGCCGGTCTTCTGCGCCGAGAGCAACGCGGCAAGGAGGCCGAGCGCGAGCAGCATGCCGCCGCCGCCGTAATCGCCCACCAGATTGAGCGGCGGCACCGGGCGCTCCTCCGGCCGGCCGATCGCCCAGAGCGCGCCGGTGAGCGCGATGTAGTTGATGTCGTGCCCCGCCGCCTGCGCCAGCGGCCCATCCTGGCCCCAGCCGGTCATGCGGCCATAGATGAGCCGAGGATTACGCCCCAGGCATTCCGCCGGGCCGAGGCCGAGGCGTTCCATCACCCCGGGCCGGAACCCCTCGATCAAGGCATCGGCGCTGGCGATCAGCCGCAGCGCCGCCGCGTGTTGCGCGGGCTGCTTCAGGTCGAGCCCGATGGAGCGGCGGCCGCGGCCAATGATATCGGTGGGGCCGCCACCGGGCGGGCCGTCTGGGCGGTCAATCCTGACCACCTCGGCGCCGAGATCGCCGAGCAGCATGGCGCAGAAGGGACCCGGGCCGATGCCCGCGAATTCCAGCACGCGGTAGCCGGCCAACGGGCCCATGGTGTTTCTCCCCAGCCAGGAAGCCTACCAACGAAGCGCGCCGCCGTCAGGCCCAGTTGCGGGCCAACCGGCGGATCGTGGATGCTGTCGGGCGTTTGCCCTCACCGGCATAGGCTTCGTGGTTTTCCTCGATCTTGGTCGGATCGTAGAGGTAGTTCACCATCAGCGCCCCGCTTTCCTTGAGGCCTTTCTCGGAAATATCGCCGCGCCAGTTCAGCCGCTCGATCCTGGCGCCGTTCGAGAGATGGAAATGCGCGACCGGATCGAGGGCGCGTGGTGCGCCGCGCGGCGCCTGTTCGTGCAGCAGGTAGCCGGCACAAAGCCGGGTCAGGATCGGCTCCAGCACCTTGCAGAGCGCGTCGTCCCGCTGCCAGCCCCGCCGCCCGAGGATGCGCAACAGGGTCTGCGGCGGGGTCTCGGGCAATAGCGGCGCGGTAGAGGCACCGGCGGCGGCGGGGGCGGGCAGGGCGAGCGGTGCCGGAGAGGCGGCGCGCAGCGCGGCGCCCTCCTCCTCGGTCAGCAGCGCCGGCTCCTTCGGCAGTCGTGTCCCCAGCCAGCGGGTAAAGCCTGGGATCGGCGACAGGGTGGCGAAGTTCTTGAGGTTCGGCAGCTCCTCGTCGAGCAGCCCGACCACCCGCTTGATGAGGAAATTGCCGAAGCTGATGCCGTCCAGGCCGCGCTGGCAATTGTTGATGGAATAAAAGATCGCGGTATCGGCCTGCTTGGCATCCAGCACGGGCGCCTTTTCATCCAGCAGCCGCTGCACGCTGTCCGCCAAGCCCTTCACCAGCGCCACCTCGACGAAGATCAGCGGCTCCTCCGGCATGCGCGGATGGAAGAAGGCGTAGCAGCGACGGTCGGAGTCCAGGCGGTTCTTCAGGTCGCGCCAGGTGCGGATGCGATGCACGGCTTCGTAGCGCACCAGTTTTTCCAGCAGCGCCGCCGGCGAGTTCCAGTCGATGCGGCGCAGTTCGAGGAAGCCAACATCGAACCAGCTCGCCAGCAGCGTTTTCAGATCCGCCTCCAGCGCCAGCAAGCCTGGCGCCCCGGCGCCGAGGGCGATCAGTTCGGCGCGAAGCTCGACCAGGAATTTCACACCATCAGGGATGGCGGTGAACTGCGTCAGCAGCTTCAGGCGCGGCGGCTCCAGCGCCCGGCGCAGGCGGACCAGCGCGGCGGAGCGATCCTTGCCGTTCGTGCCCTGGCGCAAGGCCGCCAGGGCGGCATCGACCGTCGCGGCATCGGCATCGAATTCGGCCAACCGCTCAAGGAAACCTCGCCGTCCTGCTGCGTCGAGCGTGAGGTAGGTCTGCGCCAGCTTGGCGGCCCGGTTGCGCGCCGAAACCTCGCCGCCGCGCGCGGCGAGGCAGGCGCCCATCTGGGCTGCGATATCCTCGGTCTCACCACCGACCACACGCTCGGCCATGTCGCGCCACAGGGTCGTGACGCGTTTCAGCGCCCGGTCGAGCAATCCCACATCCGGGGCAAGGTCAGACATTCGTAAGCTCCGGGCGTACCCTTATTGGATAGCATGCCGTGATTAGAGGATTTTCACACCCTCTCGTGTGTAGATTCCATTGCCGCCGCCAATTGCGGGATCAAGTCTTCGGCGATCAGGCCTGGGCCATGCCGCGATGCGGCATCGCCGTGCAGCCAGGCGGCTGCGCAACTGGCCTCAAAGGGCGCCATGCCCTGGGCCAGCAGGGCGGCGATGACGCCTGCCAAGACATCGCCGGTGCCACCGGTGGCCAAGCTTGGCGGCGCATTGGCGTTGATCGCTGCCCGCCCATCCGGCGCTGCGATAACCGTGTCGGCGCCCTTCAGCAGAACCACCGTGCCCAGCCGTGCCGCCGCGGCCCGCGTCGCTGCCAGCTTGTCGGTCCCACGCGCGCCGAACAGCCGCGCGAACTCGCCTTCATGCGGCGTGATGACGGCGAGGCCGGCCAGGGCATCGGGCATCCCGGCACAGGCGCCCAGCGCGCCGGCATCGCCCACCACCTGCCGCCCCGCGCCGCGCAGGGCGCGCAGCGCGGCGCGTGTCGCCTCGCCGGGCTCCAGTCCCGGGCCGAGCAGCCAGACCTTTCGGCGGGGATCGGCCAACAGCTCGGCGAGCGGTGCCTCGGTCACCAGCAGCCCTGGCGCAGCGGCGCGGAACAGGGCGGCCGCGATGGGCGCGGTGGCGATGGTCACCAACCCGGCGCCGGCCCGCCGCGCAGCCGCCGCCGCCAGCCGGGCCGCGCCCGGCATCGTCGCCCCGCCCAGAATCGTCACCTGGCCGCGGCTGTGTTTATGCGTCGCGCCATCCGGGCGCGGCAGGCGCCAAAGCGCGGGCGTATTGCGCCAGCAGCGGGCACCGATGCTGGCCAGCACCGCCCCCGGCAAGCCGATATCGGCGCAGAGCACCTCGCCGCAGTGATCGCGCCCGGGCTGCAGCAGATGCCCCGGCTTGCGCCGGAAGAAGGTGACGGTGAGCGTCGCCTGCGGCGCAGTGCCCCGCACTTCCCCGGTCGCGCCATCGATCCCGCTCGGCACATCCACGGCGAGGATCGGGGCGGTGACGGCGGCCAGCATCGCGGCGACCTCGCCCGCGACCGGGCGGGTGAGGCCGGCGCCGAAGACAGCATCGATGACGAGGCCAGCGCGGGCCGCTTCGGCCGGCGCGAAGGGACGCATCGGGCCGCGCCATTGCGCCGCCGCCCAGGCGGCATCGCTGCCCGCGCGGGGCGGCGCCAGCGCGGCGACCGCGACCGGCCAGCCCCAGCCCTCCAGCAGTCGCGCCGCGACATAGCCATCGCCGCCATTATTGCCGGGGCCGGCCAGCACCAAGGTGCGGGTCGGGCGGAACCGCCGCCGCGCCGCCCGCGCGATGGCCATGCCGGCGGCCGCCATCAGCGCCGTACCAGGGATGCCGGCGGCGATCGCCGCCGCGTCGGCCGCGGCCATTTCCGTCGGGGTGAGCAGCTCCTCCATCGCGGCAGGCTACACCCTGGGCCGTTCGACAGCACCCGGGCCGCCGCCTAAGCTGCGGCATGGCCGAGCCCGCCCGTCCCCTGCCCCCAGAGGCGCCACCCCCAGGGACGCTCAGGGAAATCCAGCCCGGTCTGCTGCGCGCCCGCATGCCGCTGCCCTTTCCTCCCGGTCATGTGAACCTCTGGTTCCTGGAGGAGGAGGGCGGCTGGCTGGCGATTGATACCGGCATCGCATCGCCACCGACGCAGGCGATCTGGGAGCAGTTGCTGGTCCAGCCCGCGCTGGGCGGCCGACCGCTGAGCGGGTTGCTGATCACCCATTTTCATCCCGACCATAGCGGCCTGGCCGGCTGGCTCGGCGCGCGCTTCGGCCTGCTGCCGATCATGACCCGGATCGAGTGGTTGATGGGCCGCACGCTCTGGCACGATGCGGGGCCGGGCATGGTGGCGCAGCAGGTCGCGCATTACGCCCGCGCGGGCTGCCCGGCCGAGTACCTGGCCTTCGTCGAACAGCGCGGTGCGCTCTACCGCCGTTCGGTCGGCGAGCCGCCGCGCGCCTTCCACGCCCTGCGCGATGGCGAGACGCAGCGGATCGGTGGCACCGCCTGGCGGGTGATCACCGGGGCCGGGCATGCGCCCGACATGATCACGCTGCACGCGCCGGAGCGCGGCATCCTGATTTCGGCCGATCAGATCCTGCCGCGCATCTCGCCCTTCATCGGTCTGCATCCGGGCGAGCCGGAGGCCGATCCGCTCGGCGATTTCCTGGCCAGCAATGAACGCTTCCGTCCGCTGCCGGCCGAGACCCTCGTGCTGCCCTCGCATGGCGAGCCCTTCATCGGCCTGCAGCCGCGCATTGATGCCTTGGCCGCGCATCACGCGGAACGGCTGGAGCGGCTGGCCGAACTCTGCCGCGATCCAGTGACCGCCTTCGTCGCCGCGCAGCGGCTGTTTCCCCGCGCCGCCGCCGAACAGGGCCAGATCGGCTTCGCGGTGGGCGAGACCCTCGCGCATCTGCGCCGGCTGGAGCGCCAGGGCTGGCTCGACGCCGAGCCGGCCGCCGATGGCGTCCTGCGCTGGCGCATGAGGGGCTGAGCCATGCACTGCGACGTCGTCGTCATCGGCGCCGGCGCGGCTGGGATCGGTGCGGCGCGTCGGCTGCGCGCGGATGGTGTCGATGTGCAGGTGCTGGAGGCCGGACAGCGGGTCGGCGGGCGCGCCTTCACCGAGAGCGCGGCGCTCGGCGCCCCCTTCGACCATGGCGCGTCCTGGCTGCACGCGGCCGAGGTCAATCCGCTGACACCGCTCGCCCGCGGGCTGGGCCTGACTTTGCGTGAGGAACGCCGGCGGCCGCGGGATGTGCTGCTGATCGGCGATCGGCCCGCCAGCATCGGGGAACAGGCGGCCTACCAGGCGGCCTGCGATGCCTTCGATGCCATGGCCGAGGCG
>CAITYE010000067.1 GCA_903896535.1 uncultured Paracraurococcus sp. | reverse complement strand
TGCCGCCAGGCCCGGCCATCCTGCTCGCCAATGAGTTCTTCGACGCGCTGCCGATCCGCCAGTTCATCCGGCGCGGCGATGGCTGGGCGGAACGCTTCGTCGCCGATGGCCGCTTCGTCGAACAGCCGGCCGCAGCCGCGCAGTCGCTGCCCGAAGCCGCGCCCGAGGGCGCGGTGCAGGAGGTGGCGGAGGCCGCCATGGCCGTGGTCGCCGCGCTTGGCCAGCGCCTGGCGGCGCAGGGTGGGGCGCTGCTGGTGCTGGATTACGGCCCGGGCGAGGCCGGCTTCGGCGACAGCCTGCAGGCGCTGTCCGGCCATGCGCCGGCCGATCCACTGGGCCCGCCGGGCAGCGCCGATCTCACCGCGCATGTGCCCTTCGCGCAGCTTGCCGCCGCCGGCCACGCTGCCGGCGCCGCGCTGCACGGGCCGCTGCCGATGGGCCTGTTCCTGCAACGCCTCGGCCTCGGCCAGCGGGCGGCGATCCTGGCCAGCAGCGCGCACAGCGCGGGGCGCGCGGGGCTGGCGGCCAGCATCCAGGCCGGCGCCGAACGGCTGCTGCTGCCCGAGGGCATGGGTCGGCTGTTCAAGGCGCTCTGCCTGTGTCATCCCAGGCAGCCGCCCCCGCCGGGATTTGAGCCCTGACATGACCGAGGCTGAGTTCGTCGAAACCCCCGCCCTCGCCGGGCTGACCGGCCTGCGCCATGGCTTCTTCACCCGCCGCGGCGGCGTGTCCGAAGGGCCCTGGGCGGCGCTGAACTGCGCCCTTTCCGGCCAGGACGACCGCGACCGGGTGCGCGAGAATCGCCGCCGCGCCGCTGCCGCGCTGGGCTGCACGCGGGAAGACCTGTTCGGGCTGACGCAGGTGCATGGCATCGCCGTGGCCGAGGTGACGGAGGGCTGGGCGGAAGGCCAGGGCCCCGCCGCCGATGGGCTGGTCACGCGCCGGGCGGGCATCGCGCTGGGCATCATCACCGCCGATTGCGCGCCGGTGCTCTTCGCCGATGCCGAGGCAGGGGTGATCGGCGCCTGCCATGCCGGCTGGCGCGGCGCGGTGGCCGGGGTGATGGAGGCGACCTGCGCCGCCATGCAGGCCCTGGGCGCGCGGCCGGAGCGCATCCATGCCGCCATCGGTCCCTGCATCGGCCAGCCGAGCTACGAAGTCGGCCCCGATCTGCGCGATGCGGTGCTGGCGCAGAGCCCGGCCGCCGCCCGCTTCTTCGGGCCGGGCCAGCGGGAGGATCGCTGGCAATTCGACCTGCCGGGCTATTGCGCGGCACGGCTCGGGGGGCTCGGCCTCGGCGTGGTCGAGGTGAGCGGTCTCGATACCTTGGCCGAGGAGACGCGCTTCTTCAGCCACCGACGGCGGACCTTGGCCGGCGGCGGGCCGATCGGGCATCAGCTCTCCGCCATCGCGATTGCCTCGTGACCATGCCCTACATGGTGCAGTTCATCGTATTGACCCTGCTGACGCTGCTGGTTGCCTGTGTCCTGCTCTAAGCTCTGCGCCCTTTTGCTGCTGGCACTGCTGGCCGCCTGTGGTGACCTGCCGCAGCCCTATCGCGGCCGGCCAGGGGGCAATGCCGCGACGCTGGTTGTGCCGATGGCGATCCGCCTGGCGATCCCCGCCCCTGATGCGGCGCTGCTCGACGGGCGCGGCGCCACCGCCTTCGCTGAGGCGCTGGCGGCCGCGCTGCTGGCCGCCGAGGTGCCAGCGATCGCCACCGAACAGCCGCTGCCGCTGGATTGGCGGGTGCTGGTCGATGCCGAGCGCAGCGGCAGTTCCGTGCGGCCGCGCTACCGGCTGATCGATGCCGACGGCAAGGAACAGGCGACAACCCAGGGCGACCGGGTGCCAGCACGCGCCTGGGAAAGCGGTGATGCCGCAGCCTTGCAGCAGGCGGCCGGCCTCGCCGCGCAGAAGCTGACCAGGCTGATCCTGACGATTGAAGCGGGACGCAAGGCGTCCGACCCGCTCGCTTTGGCCGCCGGGCCGCCGCGTATCCGGCTGGCTGGGGTCAGCGGCGCGCCGGGGGATGGCAATGCCGCGCTCGGCAAGCAGATGGCCAGCTCGCTCGGCGCGCAGGGCTTCATTGTGCAGGACGCCGCGCAGGGCGCCAATTTCGCGCTGCATGGCGAGGTGGCGGTGACCAGCGCCAGCCCGGGCATGGACCAGGTGGAGATCGTCTGGACCGTATCCCGCCGGGACGGGGTGGAACTCGGCAAGGTCGCGCAAATCAACGAGGTGCCGAGCGGGCGGCTCAACCGGCTCTGGGGCGATATCGCCTATGCCGCCGCGGCCGAGGCGTCGGATGGCGTAAGGACCGTGGTCGCCAACGCCATTGCCCCGCGTGAGGGCGAAGCGCCGAGCGCCGCGGCCAAGGCCCTGGCCGCAGCGCAGCCAGGGGCCGCCTGGGCAGGCCCGCGCATGCCGCCCACCAATGCGCCGCTGCCGCCCCCCACCCGGGGGCGTTGAGCGCGGTTTTTTGGCCCCTCAAGCGCCGGGCGCCGCCCAGCCGCGCGGCTGGGCTCGCGGCATAAGCCGCGGGCGCCATTCGGCGCCTCGGCGCTGCGCGCCGGTGGTTTTAGAGCATGCTGCGTTCACATACGTTCACGCAGCCCGCTCTAGCCTTTGTTGGATCGCGCGATTCAGCGTTTTCGGCGATTCCGCCTCAACGCATCGCGCTCTAGGCCCCTCAAGCGCCGGGCGCCGCGCAGCCGCGTTTTTTGTGGTGGGGCGGATCAGCGGCGGGCGGCGAGGATCAGGAAGAAGCGGCTTTCGCCGGGCGGGGCTGGCAGCACGCGACCCGCGGGATCAGCCGGCAGACGACGCAACACCACAAGGTCATCGACATTGCCGCCGATGGCCGCCACCTCCCCCGGGCCGGCGCGGACCACCACGTCGCAATGCAGGGGGCGGCCATGTCCCCTTTCGGCCAGCCGCGCCTGCCAATGCGCGTAGGGCGCCTCCTGCCGCCGATCAGCGCAGAGCAGGTCGCCGGGGCGCGGCGGGAAGTGGTCCGGGTCCTCCGGCAGGAAGGCGGCGCCGGCGGGGTCGGCCAAGGCACGGGCCAGGGCGGCGTCGATGTAGCGGGCATGGCTTGCCGCCGAGGGCAGGTCAGCGCGGGGGATTCCCGCCGCCCGGGCGACGGCTGAGATAAAGGCGGCCGACCAGAAGGGCTGGCCATAGATGCTCATCGGCTCGGGCGCCGTGGCGACTTGCGGCGCCGCATCCGGCCCGCCGGGGGCGACGAGCGGCGGGGCGAGGAGGCCAGCCCGCTGACGACGCAGCGCGGCCACGACGCCGCCACCCCCGGGAACCACCGACCAATAGCCAAGCAGGCGTTCGAAGCGCGCCGGGGTCGCCGCTGTATCGGCCGGCGGCGCGGCGGGCCAACCCTGGCGCTCGACATGCCCCCAGGCGTGCCACTCAGCCAGCGCGGCATGGGCGAGCGGCGGCAGCGGGCCCCAATCCGTCGCGGCGGGCGGCGGCTTGGCGCAGGCGGCGAGGAGCAGGAACAGGGCAAGCGTACGGGGCGGCATGGCTGGTCCGGTGGTGGGGCATGGCCAGGGGCTCAGCTTGGCGGGTTCGCGCCGGCAGCACGGCGCACATTCTCCGGCGCGCGGCGCATGGCAACCCGCCGCATGCGACGTCGCGCCGGCCCGGAGCGAAGGCCCGCGCGACTCCCGCGCGAGTCCCGCTTGGCTAGAGCACGATCCGTCCTGCTGGATTACGGCGTGATCCAGCAGGACGGAGGCTGCTCTAGAGCGCGATGCGTTGAGGCGGAATCGCCGAAGGCGCTGAATCGCGCGATCCAACACATGCTAGAGCGGGCTGCGTGAACGTATGTGAACGGAGCATGCTCTAGTGGTCCGATCCCGACGCTTGGTACCCAAGCGTCGGGTGCATCGGCCCACCAAATCAATGGCTAGCGGCGGATCGGCGGCCTTCGACGCCCCGTCGGCGCTTTACCCCGCACCCGGGGCGCCTCCCGGCGTGCCGCCAGCGACCCGCCCGGGCAGATGTTCGCTTAGGGCACCACCACGCCGGCCTCGTCCTTGGCGGTGCGGATGGTCTGCAAGGTCTGCACCCGCGCCACCTCCGGGGCCGCGGTCAAAGCCTGGGTCAAGGCATTCTCATGCCCCGTGTCGCGGGCGACCAGGCGCAGCAGGAAGTCGCCACCACCGCGAATCATGTGGCATTCCCGCACCTCCGGCCAATCGCGCACCCGCGCCTCAAAGGCAGCCAGGAAGCTCTCCTTTTGGCTCTCCAGGCCGACGATCGCGAAAAAGGTGATCTGGTAGCCCAGCGCGGTCGGGGTGAGGTCGGCGTGATAGCCACGGATAATCCCGTCCTCCTCCAGCCGGCGCACCCGGCGCAGGCAGGGCGGGGCGGAAAGGCCGACGCGGCGGGCCAGTTCCACATTGGTCATGCGGCCATCGGCCTGGAGTTCCGCCAGGATCTGGCGGTCGACCTCATCCAGGCGCGGTTCGGAGTCTGTCGTCATCATCTCGTACAGTTTCTTACAGGGCCGGCGCTGGTGGCGTACTATCCTTTCGCCGCGCCGGAACCGCAAGGCTGCCGCTTGCAGCCGACGCGGTTCCTTCGAATATCATGTCAACACCTGCCGGATTCGCTCCTGTGTCACAGACCCATCAATCCCGCCTTCTGATCCTCGGCGCCGGCCCCGCCGGCTATACAGCGGCGATCTACGCCGCCCGCGCCGGGCTGCGACCATTGCTGGTCGCCGGCATGCAGCCCGGCGGGCAACTGACCATCACCACCGATGTTGAGAACTACCCGGGCTTCGCCGCCCCCGTGCAGGGGCCCTGGCTGATGGAACAGTTCCAGGCCCAGGCCGAACATGTCGGCACTACCATCGTCCAGGACACGATCACCGGCATTGACCTGGGCGCCGCGCCGATCGTCGCGCAGGGCGATTCGGGCGATACCTACCTGGCCGAGTCGCTGATCATCGCGACCGGCGCGCAGGCCCGTTGGCTGGGCGTGCCGGGGGAACAGCAGCTTTCGGGCTTCGGGGTTTCCGCCTGCGCCACTTGCGACGGCTTCTTCTTCCGGGGCAAGCGCGTGGCCGTGATCGGCGGCGGCAATTCCGCGGTGGAGGAGGCGCTCTACCTCTCGAACCTCGCTGCCGAGGTCACCGTCATCCACCGCCGCGACAGCTTCCGGGCCGAGCGCATCCTGCAGGAGCGGCTGTTTGCCAAGCCCAATGTGCGGGTGATCTGGGACACGGTGATTGAGGCGATGCTGGCGACCGAAGGCCGCTTCCCGGCGCTGCGCGCCGTCGCCACCCGCAACGCCAAAACCGGCACGACGACCGAGCTGGCCTTTGACGGCGTCTTCGTGGCGATCGGCCATGACCCCGCGACCAAGCTGTTTGCCGGGCAGATCGAGATGGATGCCGAGGGCTATATCACCACCACCCCCGGCGCCACCCGCACCTCCCGCCCCGGCATCTTCGCCGCTGGCGACGTGCAGGACCGCACCTACCGCCAGGCGGTGACGGCCGCCGGCACCGGCTGCATGGCGGCGCTGGAAGCCGAGAAATGGCTGGCCGCCCAGCCGGCCATGGCGGCGAGCTGATGCCGCTCGACTGGGACAAGCTGCGGGTCTTTCACGCGGTCGCCGAGGCCGGGTCCTTCACGCATGCGGGGGAGACGCTGAACCTCAGCCAATCCGCCGTCTCCCGCCAGATCCAGGCGCTGGAGGAATCGCTCTCCGTGCCGCTGTTCCACCGCCACGCCCGCGGGCTGATCCTGACCGAGCCGGGTGAGACGCTGAACCGCACGGTGCGGGAGGTCTTCGGCAAGCTGGCGATGACCGAAACCCTGCTGACCGAAAGCCGGGAAAAGCCCGCGGGGCGGCTGAAGATCACCTGCACCACCGGCTTCGGCGGGCATTGGCTGGCGCCGCGGATCGGCAAGTTCCTGGATCTTTATCCGGATGTGACGGCGACGCTGCTGCTGGACGACAGCGACCTTGATCTGGCGATGCGAGAGGCGGATGTGGCCATCCGCATGCACCCGCCGAAGCAGCCGGACCTGATCCAGCGCCACCTCGCCAGCTTCACCTGGCGGGTCTGTGCGGCGCCCGAATACCTGAAGCGGGCCGGTCTGCCGACGCGGGCGGAGGAGCTGGACCAGCACCGCCTGGTGGTCTGGGGGGAACACCACCCGCCGATCGAGGAGGTGAACTGGCTGGCCGAGGTGGGCCGCCGCGCCGGCACGCCGCGCCGCGCGTTGGTGGAGGTGAACAGCCTGACGGGGATGCTGCTGGCGGTGAAAAGCGGCCTCGGCATCGCCGCCATCCC
>CAITYE010000066.1 GCA_903896535.1 uncultured Paracraurococcus sp. | reverse complement strand
TGCCGCCGTTCAGACGACCGAGTCAGAACGCGACAGATTCAGAACGCAGCTCACGTGGCGCACGGCGTTTGGCCGGCTGCCGCTCCATCAGACCGCGCAGCAATGCTTTCACCGCGACAGCGTCGGCCTCTGGATACTGGGCGAGCATGTCGCGCTCGTGCGTGCGGGCGAGATCGATCAGCTCCTCGGCCATGGCTTCGCCGCGGGCGGTCATCACCACGCGGACGACGCGACGGTCACGCTCATCGGGGTTCCGCTGAACAAGACCATCGCGCACCATGCGATCGAGCAGCTTTGTCATCGTCGGCTGCCGCAGCAGGCACACTTCGGCCAGTCCCGTGACGGTCGACCCGTGCGGGCTGCCGACGAGGCTGGCGAGAACCCGCCAGACTGGTATTTGAACGCCGCGACGGCGCAGCTGGTCGTGGAACGAGGCGGAAATCAGATGGGAGGCCCGCGCCAGCAGGTGGAGGAAATAGCCGTCGATGAAACGGGCTTCGCTTTGGCTTGGGGGAGTTTGCTGCAGCATTTCGCGTCTCTTGGAAGGAAGAATTTCGATGTAAGACCCTGTTCTGATGGGTTGGCCCACCAAAATCGTTGCTGGGCCGCAAATCTGTCTTGATGGACGATATATACCGGAACCTTCTTATGAAATCTAAACCTAAAAAACTCACGACGACGTGTTGTGTGTGCCTGGATAGGGTTCGTTCCGAACCAGGAAACAGGCGTGGTTGGCTATCTGGGAGCCATCGCATTGAAAAGCAACGATAGCTGCTGTCGATCAGGGGATCTTCCGACCCCATCACCCCCGCGCCGGTTGCCGAGCGGGCTCACCCGCTTGATCCACCCCCGCCCAAAAGCAGCAAAGCCGCTCAGGCTTCGGCAGAAAGCGACCCATCGAGCTGCGAGCCTGTCGACCAACCCCGAGGTATCATGCACATGGCGAACAACGGCCACGCGCGGGGCCACGAGGTCGGCCAAGCGGACGTCGTATCCTGTGCTTCAAAACGCCGCTGAGATAACGCGCTGGGATCCGACCTTTCCCTGACTCGTTGCCGGCGACTCATGTTTATATAAACGATAATTCATTACTACCAATCACTGAATTTCTACTGTGGCCGCCGCGAACGCCCGAGCGTCATTCACCGAATTCCAGTACGAAATGCGCCGTTGTCGTGAGCGATGTGATCGGCAGTGCAATCGCCACCCTCGACCTGCCGACAAGTTTAAAAAAAACCTCTCTGGTCTTGTCCCGCCCATCTGGTTTTCCGCCGGCTGTGCAACAGCATGGGAAGAACATGCGCCACAGACCGATGCGACATCACACCATCCGCTGACGCCAATACCGGTTGGCACCGAATGACGTCACCAACAAACCGACGATCCAGACGCGAAGCGCCTAGCGGTCCCGCGCTGGCTGCCGCGTTCAGAACACCCGGACAAAGATGAAAAAGAGGGTCATCGATAGCAGGATGGCACAGGGTAGCGTCAGCACCCAGGCCAACAGCAGGTTGCGGATGGTGGCCATCTGCAGCCCCGAACCGTTTGCCGCCATGGTGCCTGCGACGCCCGAAGACAGCACATGGGTGGTACTGACCGGCAGCCCATAATGATCGGCCGCGAAAATCGTCCCCATCGCCACCAGTTCGGCCGAGGCGCCCTGGCCGTAGCTCATGTGGGTCTTGCCGATTTTCTCGCCGACAGTCACGACGATGCGCTTCCAGCCAACCATGGTCCCGAGGCCAAGTGCGATCGCCACCACCACCTTCACCCAGTCCGGGATGAAGCGGGTCGCGCTATCGAGCAGCCCGCGATACGTCGAGACGGCCTTCGCGGCATCGCCCGAGAAGCTGACATGCTTCAGCTTGCCGAAGAGCCGGAGCGCCTCACTGGTGAGGTACATGTCGTTGCGGACGTTTTGCACCACTTCATCCGGCAGGTGGCCCAGCGTGTTGAAGCCCTTCAGCTGGCCGGCGATCTCGGCAGCAAGCTTGCGCACGGCCGCTATGGTCTCGGGCGAAAGCTCCTTGTCCCGGACGTAGGCCGTGGTTGCGAGGCGCGGGTCGCCCGTGAAGGCGGCGGCATTCGGTGACTTTTCGGCCAGCGCCTGCTCGAGCGCCATCGTCGCTGCGACGAAGGCGGCCGGGGTCGGCGCGTCCGAGGTACGGTTCAGCGCGTAAACCGTCGGCACCGTGCCGATCAGAATCAGCATGATCAGCCCCATGCCCTTCTGGCCATCATTCGAACCATGAGCAAAGGAAACACCGGTGCAGGTGAAGATCAGCAGCGCCCGGATCCACAAGGGCGGTGGCATGGTGCCGTGTGGCTCTTGGTAAAGCTCGGGCTTGCGGACCATGAATTTCAGCAGCAGAAACAGGGCCGCGGCGCAGCCGAAACCGACCAGAGGCGAAAGCAGCAGCGCGTAGCCGATTTCGGTCGCCTTCACCCAGTCGACACCCGAGGTGCCGTCGTAGCCACGGTTCAACGCATTGGCGATGCCGACACCGATGATCGACCCAATCAGCGTATGCGAGGAGGAAGCCGGCAGGCCGAAATACCAGGTGCCGAGATTCCACATGATGGCCGCGACGAGCAGCGCAAAGACCATGGCGAAGCCAGCCGAGCTGCTGACCTGCAGGATGAGTTCCACCGGCAGCAGCGAGATGATCCCGAAGGCGACCACTCCGGTCGAAGTCAAGACCCCGAGAAAGTTGAAGAAACCCGACCAGACCACTGCAATGTTCGGCGGCAGAGCATGGGTGTAGATCACCGTCGCAACGGCATTCGCCGTGTCGTGGAAGCCGTTGACGAATTCGAAGCCGAGAGCGATCAGCAGGGCGACGCCGAGTAGGATGAAGGGCCCCCAGCTGCGCTCATGTGCCCCCTGTAGGTCGGCAAGCAGGGCGCTGAAGGCGTAAATCAGACCGCCGAGCACGACGATGCAGACGAACGCCCCAGTAAGCCGAGCGATGCGTTGGTTGGCCTGGGTGTTGAAGCGCGAGTCGAACAGCGTCGGCTGGGGTGCCGCTTGTGTCGTCGACACGCGATCCGAGGTGAGGACCTGGCTCATGCTCGCACTCTCCTATCGGGTAAAGCGTAGCCTCGGGAAGGTAGGCCTACGCCAACATAACGACACGACATCTGTATGATGGGTTTCCGAAAGTAGGTAAAGCTATTCGACGTCAACTTGGAATCCCCACAACATCCGAACTTGAAGACGTGGCAGGGGGATGACATTTCTAGGCCATGTTATGCAGTCCGGCGTCGACGTAGATGCTGTCGCGGGTCTCGCCTAAAGTCGCGCCACGGGCCAGGAAGCCGTCCATTCGCCCGACCTCGGCGATATCGATCAGGCGTCCGCCGAACGAGCGCGTCACCGCCGCATCGGGCGCGGCCTGAACAGGTCCCATCATGGTGTATTGGCGACCGCCTCGCCCAAGCCGCAGCAGCTGATCGTCATCATGGCGCTGCCTGCGTTCATCAGCGGCGCGGCGAGCCGCGCCATCTCGATGAAGGAGCAGCGGGAAGCCCGCATCACCTGCCCGAAGCCCGCGTGTGCGCAGTCGATGCCGTGGCCGTGCAGGTCCCCGCGCAACACAAAGCCAACGGAACGGACGAGGGCGTCGAGGCTGCCCCATCGCCCGCGCTCCGCCATCGGCGATGGCGATCCCCACAGTCAGCCCGCGCTCGCCCTTCATTATCTCGCCGATGCGCTGCGCGGGGTCCCAGACGGTCGGCAGCTGCTCGATGGCCATCAGCGTGCCTGCTGCACCAGACGAAGCGTGTGACGTGCGATCATCGCCTCCTCGTTGGTCGGGATGACAAAGACCTGCACGCGTGACCGGGCGGTCGAGATCAGCTGGGCACGCGCGCGGTTGGCGGTGCGGTCGAGCTCGATGCCAAGCCACTCCATGCCTTCCAGAACGTCTTCGCGGATCCGCCAGCCGTTCTCGCCAATCCCGCCGCAGAATACGACGGCATCCAGCCCCTCAAGTGCGGCAGCCAGGCCGCCCAGCTCGCGCCGGATGCGGAACACGAAATACTCGATGGCCTGACCCGCCTCGCGCGACGGCGAGGCCTCAAGCTCGCGCATGTCGGAGGAGAGGCCGGAGAGCCCCAACAGCCCACTTTCCTTATAGAGCAGGTCACTGATCTGTTCCGCCGTCAGCTTCCGGTGCTGCATGAGGTAGAGCAGCACGCCGGGATCAAGCTGGCCGCAGCGCGTGCCCATCGGCAGCCCATCCAGCGCGGTAAAGCCCATGGTGCTGGCAACCGATTGCCCGTCGCGCATTGCGCACATCGAGGCGCCGTTGCCGAGATGCGCGACCACAACGCGCCCGGCCGCATGGTAGGGCGCCACCTCCCGCAGCTTCGCGGCAATGTACTCATAGGAAAGGCCATGGAAGCCATAGCGTCGCACGCCCTCGTCATAGAAGTGGCGCGGGAGCGCGAAGGCATCGTTGACGTAGGGGTGGGTGCGGTGGAATGCCGTGTCAAAGCAGGCGACCTGGGGGATGCCCGGCCAAGCCGCCTGCGCCGCTCGGATCCCGGCCAAATTGTGCGGCTGATGCAGCGGCGCCAGCGGCACGAGCGTCTCTAGCTCATGCATCACCCCGGCATCGACAAGGACCGGATGCTCGAAGGCGAGCCCGCCATGCACCACACGATGGCCGGCCGCGACGATACGCGCCAAGGGAAAAGCCGCTTCGCGCCAGGCGAGGATTCGCGCAATCGCATCGGCATGAAACCCCTCGCCGCCCTGCCAGCTCTCTTCGTGCCCAAGCGCACCATCCGGCGACTTCACCTGGATGCGCCGCCCGCTGCCGACGGTTTCGGCAAGCCCCGTCGCTAGCGCGCGTGGTATCTGGTTGTCCGCCTCAAAGAGCGCGAACTTCACCGAGGAGGAGCCGGCATTCAGCGTGACGACATGGGCCATCGCGGCCTCCTCAGCTGTCCTGGACGGGCGCCACCACGCTATGGCCGGTCCGCTGCCAGGCCTCATAAAGCACCGCTACTACGCAGGAGAACAGCCGCGAAGCGGCGTCATCCGCCCGGCTGGTCAGCAGCACCGGGACCTTCGCACCGAGCACGATGCCGCCCCCCGCGGCCTGCGCCGAATAGGTCAATTGCTTCGCCAGGATATTGCCGCTCTCGATGTTCGGCACGACCAGAATGTCGGCGCGGCCGGCGACTGCCGAGACGATGCCCTTGGTCTTGGCGGCATCCAGGCTCATGGCGTTGTCCAGCGCCAAGGGGCCATCCACCACACCGCCGCGGATTTGCCCGCGCTCAGCCATCTTCGAGAGCACGGCAGCGTCGAGCGTGACCTGCATCCGGGGGTTCACCACTTCTACCGCGGCCAGCACACCGACCCTCGGCACCGGTATGCCAAGGGCAATGCCGAGTTCGATCGCGTTCTGGATAATGTCGACCTTGTCCTCGAGCGTCGGTGCGATGTTGATCGCAGCATCGGTCACCAGCACCAGGTCGCTCCGGTGCGGCACATCCATGATGAAGACGTGGCTGATGCGGCCACCGATGCGCAAGCCCCCCTGTGATTTCACTATGTGCCGGAGTAGCTCGTCAGTATGCAGCGCGCCCTTCATCACTGCAGCCGCCTTGCCCTCGTGCACCATGGCTACGGCGCGTGCTGCGGCCGCGTCGTGACTCTCGATATCCTCGATCTCGATGCCGTCAAGGTCCATCTGGTGCTGCTGGGCTAAGGCGCGGATCTTCCCCGCATGCCCGATCAAGATCGGCCGGATGAGGCTTTGCTGCATTGCGTCCAGCGGGCCCTGCAACGACGCGGCGTCCTCAGGGGCGACCACAGCGGTCGGCGTTGGCGGCAAGGGCTTCGCGGCGTCCAGTAAGCGCGAGACATGGCGGTGGAGCGCGACGGTCAGGCCCGGCAGCGTGCGCCCGGGGATCTCGACCCGCTCGGCGGGCGCAATCACCTCGGCGGTGCCGTCCACCAACAGGTCTTCGCCGCGCAGCAGCCGGGTCTGCAACACGACCTCGTCGGGTGCCCGCTTCTCGATCACCCGAACCGAGACGGTCAGCTCGTCGCCCACGAAGGCGCGCGCCAAGAAGCGCAGGCTTTGCGCCTGGTAGAGCGTGCCAGGCCCCGGCAGCAGGTTGCCAAGCACCGCCGAAAACAGCGAGCCGAGCCACATCGAAGGCGCACGTTTCGGGTTGCGGAGCTCTGAGCCCATGGCCTCCGGCAGGTTTATTGGGTTCCGATTGCCGCTGACATGGGCGAAGACGTAGAGGTCGTCTGGTGTGACGATCCGGGTTATCGACGCCGCGTCGCCAACGGCGAGATCCGCGAAGGTCTTGCTCATCGCCATAGCGGTCCTCGCTCAGCTTTGGTCGGGGTTGGAGCTCGGCGCGGGATCCGCCAGCGGTACGAGCGCCTCGGCGAAGATCCGCTCGATCCGCTCGAGCCGCTCAGCCGAGGCCGGGGAGAGCGTGCCGCCCACTTCGGCAATCTGGCGGATCGCGCCCAGCAGCCGGATCAGCCCCGCCTCGTCCTTCGGCAGCAGGTCCGGCAGGGCCGCGAGCGCGGCGTCCTCATCCCGGTCGTTGATCAGCGACTGGGTGCGGAGCAAATGCTTCAGCTCCTGGAAGCTCATGCCGCCGGCATCGGGGCTTCCGGCCAGGTAACGCTCGAGCTCCGTAAAGGCGCGCTCATCGATCTTGCGTTCGGCGCGGTAGATGTAACTGACAGCCCGCAGCAGGGCCGCCACCGCGCCGCCTTCGTAGAGGGCATTCGCTAACTCAAGCTGCATCTTGGCCGCAGCCGCGTCGCGCATCACGCTGCGGCCAATGCGATGAAAAGCGACGGTGTTGGAGGCGGCGAGGCCACTGAGCGCTTGCACGAGTGGGGAGTTGTAGATGGAGTAGAAAGCAGCTTCGCGCATGGTGTCGAGCAGGGTGCCGTACTTCTTCAGCGACTGCTCGACCGCATCCGCCATGCGGTGCTCGAGGACACGGTACGGGTTGTCGTTGTCTGCTGGCTGACGGTTTGCCTTCACCTGCTCAGCGAGTGGTGCGATCGCTTTTGCCAGCGGGTTGCGGTCGGAAAAGGCGGTGAAGCGCAGCCGGTAGGGGTTGCTGGCGCGCACCTTCTCGGCAATCTCGGGCGTTACCATCGCTCGCACGAAGGGCTGCAGGAAGGTGCGGTAGAGGCCGTTGTTGACCTCCGACAAGGCGAGTACTGCGGCGAAGGCCTTGTCGTCCTCGTGGCTGTTGAAGCCGAGCTTGCGGATGTCGTTCAGGCTGCGCCGCTCCAATCGAAAAAGGTGGCGACCGACGATAAGGTCGCGGTTCGCGGTATCCTCGGTGATCGGGTCAATCACCGCCTCGAACAGGCCAGGCGGCGTCAGGTCGATCATGTCCATGCCCGTGGCGAATTCCTCGTGCTCCTTCCCCGCGACCTTGCCGGAGACGAAGATGCCGAGGTGCCCGATGCTCTCATGCACATTATAAATGATGGTCTGGCCGGCGGCGACGATGTCGCGCTCGTGCTCGTACATGTCGAGCAGCCAGCCAAGCGCCTGCTGCGGCGGCGTCACGTCGTCGCCCCAGGAGCAGAACACGATGATCGGTGAGCGGATATTCCGCAGATCGATGCGGAAGCCATCAGCGGTGCGCAGCTGGCCGGCCGCCAACCGGTTGCCGACGAAAAGGTTATCGGCGATCCACTGCATCTCCTCGCCGTTCAGGAGCACCGGCGTGCCCCACCAGCGCTCGAAGCCCAGGAAGCGCTCAGCCTCCTTGTCGACATTGTCGTAGACATTATAGGGCTTACGGAACAGGGTATTGGCGGGGTTCTGCTTCTCGAAATTCTCGACCAGCAGGGCGCCGTCGAAGATGCCGGCGCCAAGGTCGCTGGCCAGCGCCGCCAGCCAGGTGCCGCCCTGCAGCCCGCCCAGGTAGCGCAATGATTTCTGGCCGCGCGTACCCTGCCAATACGACAGCGGCGTGCCGGCGAGCAGGATCGGCCCCGGCAGCTCAGGGTTCATTGCCGCCGTCATCATCAACTGCCAGCCGGCTTGGCAATTGCCGATCAGCGCCGGTGCGGCTGGCGCCTCGGGATGCCGACGTATCACTTCGCGGATGAACGCCGCCTCGGCTTGGCAGACGTCTTCGATTGTTTGGCCAGGCTCGGGCTTCGGGCGAAACCCGACGAAGTAGCATGGGTTGCCCGCGCGAAGTGCAGCGCCGATTTCGCTGTCCAGACGCATGCCGCCGATACCCGGGCCATGGCCTGCACGTGGATCAAAGACGATAAACGGCCGCGCCTTCAGGTCCACCGCGATGCCCTCGGGCGGTACGATCGCGTGCAACAGATAGTTGACCGGCCGCTCAAAGCTGCGGCCATCCACCACTAGCTCTGTGGCGAAGCCGAGCACATTCGGGCTGTCGTGGGTGGCGAGCTCGACCGCGGTATTGCCACGCTGGCGTAGCACGTCGAGGAACAGCACCGAACGCTGGACCGCATCGACCCAATATTCGGACCAGGCCGCGAACACGTTGTGAACTGGCGCCTTCGGCTGCCGCGAGAGTGTCGCCCAAGCGATGGCAGGGAGAGTGCTGCCGAGGGTTGCGACTGGTAGGCGGCGTTCGGATACCGGGCCATCCATGGGATCGAGCCTATCTGCGTCGGCCACCAAGTATTTCGCCACCTCGCTGAAAGCAAGTTGCAATATTACGACACATAAAATGTCCTGGACAGATCTACTCCAGATAGAAGGCCGCAACGATTTCGTAGCGCCCTCGGTTTGCGTCGGCGGCGAAGCAGTGCACGATCAAAAACAACGGTGGCGGCCGCACGCCCGGGGGTAACGTTCTGACCTGCTGGGGGAGCTTCAGCCCCTACGTCACGGGTAGCCTGCCAAGCGCGGCCCTGATGCGCCCGGGCACCGTCGCTACGGTCTTCCGAAGGACGCAATCTTCCTCGGGTGCCGTTGCTGCTGCCGGTCCGATCGCCACAAGGCACCAACAGTTTCCGACGCAAGATCGGCAACATCGACTTGCTCGATGTCCGCGCCCCTCGTCTTCTCTAGCGCGGCAACAGGCGGCGTGCTGGTGCGGTGCCGATGGAGCGTGCTTCTTTTCTGTGCTTCACGATCAAGGCGGTGGATGTGGCAGACCCGGGGGACATCATCGGCGCCAATAACAACAACCTCCCCTGGTGAGCCCGTCGGACGGCGATCAATGCCGCACGACAGAGAGTACGATTTCCAGGGCAATCAGCACCAGGATCGCGACCTCTAGCAACTCCGCCCGCGCCCCGGCCGCTTCGCCGTGCAGGGCGGCGTAGGTTTCCCGAATGATGGCTAGCTTCCGGTCGACCGCGGCGCTGACATTGCCGACCCTGAACTGCTCCATGGCGGCGGCGTAGACACGGGCGAGATAGACGTCCTCGGTCACTTGCAGCGCATTGTCGACCCGTTCGGTCAGTTCGGTCACCTCGCTGACCAACATATTCAAGCGACGCGCAAGCCGGCTGTAATGCCGGGCCGCCAGAAGATTGCCGCGGCGATGTGCCGCATGCACAAAATCGCGCATCCGCGGGAGCTCGGCATCGAGCATTTCGTCATAGGTGCGCATTTCGAGGAGCTGGGCATTCGCCATTTCCAAAACATCTGCCACATCGGCGTCACCGCGCGGCTCCAGGATGAAAGCGCGGTCCCAGGTCAGCACCACCAGATCATCGGGGAAGTAGGAGAACTGGTGCCGCAGGACATCCCGTCGCGCCGAATCCGCCAAGGCTTTTTGCTCACCGGAGAGCAGCGGTACCAGATCAATCTCCGCCATCAGCGCTGCCGCGGTGACCGGTCGGTCAAAGCGCGTGACCGTCGCTATCAGATAGTCTTCCTGCAATGGCGCCGCGGTAGGCCGATCTAGCGCTTCTTGCAGCAGCCCGCGCAGGCGATCAAGCAATGTGTTCCAGGTCTTGTGCTCGGCCGCGGGGCCGACTGCTCGATCAATCTCGTTCACTCTCTGTGTGAAATTAAGCCAAGTCAGGTTATCGGACGGGACGCGCAGCGCTAGCGCGACAATACCAAAATCATAAAGCCGCGCGCTGGCCGATACAGTGGTGATACCTGCGCCGACATCGAGGTGAACCTGCCCTAGGTCCAGTACAAGCGGTGGGTCACCGAAGGAGACAGCCTTGGCCGGGGTTGCTGCGAGACGGCTGCGGGCACTGATGCCTTGGGCGCGCTCCGCCCACAGAGCTTCGGCGCGTTTCAGATCGATCCCATAGGCCAGATCAAATAGCCGCAGGGCGACGACCTGGCCGGCGAGAACGCGCATGAAACCCTCTTGGGGTGGTTGGTTCATCGTTCGCTCCTAGCATTTGTCGACGCCTAGCGGCGATTTATCATTAATCTGACTTAAATATGTCTCATACCGGCAATACCGGGCCAGCAGATCTGACGGTAGCGTCATGCCCGCCGGGGAAGGTGGTTCCGTGCGAAACTGAGCAGGCTTGGCCTGATAAAGCGATAGAGACATATCCTCCCCGTAAAAACATGTGCTTCTGCCCCCATCCATGCGCCAACTTGATGGAGTCGCTCATGCCCTCGCCGACCGAAGAAAAATCATGGCTCGAATTGGAGTTGGAGGATGATTTCGACGAGGAGCGCGAACAGGAGGTCGACGACCGGCGTCTTCCCCAGGAACTGCGTGTCCTGCTTGCAAATCGCCAGAAGAGCACGCTCGAACGCAGTTTCTATTTCCGGGAGTTGATGCGACTGCAAGCCGAATTGGTGAAGCTCCAGGACTGGGTGCAGCATAAGGGGCTCAAGCTGGTCGTTCTATTTGAGGGGCGCGACAGCGCCGGCAAAGGAGGCGTGATCAAGCGCATCACGCAGCGGGTCAATCCGCGCAGCTGCCGCGTGGTGGCATTGCCGGCACCGTCGGATCGCGAAAAGACCCAATGGTACTTCCAGCGCTACGTCCCCCACCTTCCGGCCGCAGGGGAGATCGTACTTTTCGATCGCAGCTGGTATAATCGGGCTGGCGTCGAGCGCGTCATGGGCTTCGCCACAGAGGCTCAGGTGGAGGAATTTTTCCGCGACGTGCCGGAGTTCGAGCGGATGCTGGCGCGTTCGGGCGTCCTTCTTGTGAAATACTGGTTCTCCATCACCGATGAAGAGCAACAGCTGCGCTTCCTTATGCGCATCCACGATCCGATCAAGCAGTGGAAACTCTCGCCCATGGATCTGCAATCCCGCGTCCAGTGGGAACATTACACCAAGGCGAAGGAGGCGATGCTTGAACGCACTAATATCGCCGAGGCTCCCTGGCACATCGTAGAAGGCAACGACAAGAAGCGGGCGCGGCTTAACTGTATCGCCCACCTCCTGTCGCTGATTCCGTATGGCGAGGTTCCGCACGAGTCGATCACCTTGCCCAACCGCGTGTTCAATCCCGACTACGAGCGCGCGACGCTGCCACACGACCTTTACGTTCCCGATCGCTACAGCCGCTAAGAGGCAATCTCTATGGAATACTCGCGCCGCTTTAAATTCCTTGTCTGTGCCCCGAACTTCGATGAGACCGACCTTGAGGGAGCTCGCCTACGGCAGATCATCAGTGAGATCGAGCAGGAGGGTTACCAGGTTTCCCGGGCGCGGCGTGATGACGATGCGGAGTTGGTGGTACGCACCGATTCTGCGATAGGCTGCGTCGTCGTTGATTGGGGCAAGAAGGGGCTGCAAGGCAAATCTGCGGCGCTGATTTCGCTTATCAGAAAGCGTGGCCTCGAAGTGCCGATTTTGGTGTTGGTCCGTCGTCATCGGCTGGAAGACATACCCATCGAAGTGCTGGACGATGTCGATGGTTATATTTTCCTCGCCGAGGAAACGCCCGACTTTATCGCCAAGAACTTGATCAGCCAGCTAAAACAATACGCTGAGTCGCTCAAAACACCGTTCTTCGGTCGGCTCGTGGATTATGCTGAGGAAGGCAACCAGCTGTGGACCTGCCCGGGCCATAATGGCGGCGTCTTTTATCGTCGCAGCCCGATCGGTCGCATCTTCGTCGAGCACCTGGGCGAAGCGATCTTTCGCGATGACCTGGATAACTCGGTTCTACAGCTCGGGGATCTGCTGACGCATGAGGGCCCGGCGCTGGCAGCCGAAAAGGAGGCGGCGAAGATCTTCGGCGCCGAGCGTACTTACTTCGTCCTGAACGGTACGTCTTCCTCGAACAAGATTGTCCTCTCAGCCCTGTTGGCCGAGGGCGACCTCGTGCTGTTCGACCGCAACAACCACAAAGCGGCACATCACGGCGCGCTGATTCTGGGTGGTGCGGTCCCGATTTTTGTCGAAACCGATCGCAATGCCCATGGCCTTATCGGACCGATGCGGGCCGCTTCCCTGGAGGAGGCGGAGCTGCGCGAGGCAATTCGCCAAAACCCTCTCGTCACCGACCCCGAAGCATGGCGAAAGCCTCGACCTTTCCGGGCCGCGGTGGTCGAGCAATGCACCTATGATGGCACCATCTATTCGGCCGAGGCGATCATCCAGAGAATAGGCCATCTCTGCGACTACATCGTGTTTGACGAGGCCTGGGCGGGCTTCATGAAATTCCACCCGCTGTTCCGCGGCCGCTTCGGCATGGGGCTGGAGGGTCTAACTGCGGATAGCCCTGGCATCATCGTGACTCAGTCGACCCACAAGCAATTGGCGAGCTTTTCCCAAGCGAGCCAGATTCATGTGAAGGATAGCCACATCAAGGGGCAGCGGCGGCATGTCGGCCATAACCGCTTCAACGAGATGTTTCTGCTGCACGCATCCACCTCGCCCTTCTATCCGCTGTTCGCCTCGCTCGATGTCGGCGCGCAGATGATGAAGGGGCGCTCCGGCGAAGTGCTGTGGGACGATACCATCCGCCTCGGGATCGAGGTGCGGAAGAAGCTCCGCGCCATCAGCCGCGAAATCCGCGAGAAAGAAACCGATCCCGCCCGCCACTGGTTCTTCGATCCGTTCGTCCCGGATCAGGTGGACGGCACGCCTTGGGAGGAGATTTCGACTGATCGCTTGGCAGTTGATGCTCGCTGTTGGGACCTTCAGGCCGGTGATGCCTGGCATGGCTTCCACGATGCGCCGCCGGGCTTCGCAATGACAGATCCGAATAAACTCACCCTCCTCACGCCAGGCTTTAACCGGCAGACTGGCGATTATGCAGAGCATGGCATTCCAGCGCCGGTCGTGGCGGAATATCTCCGCCAAAACAGGATTGTGCCGGAGAAAAACGACCTCAACTCAATGCTATTCCTGCTGACGCCAGGCGTCGAAAGCAGCAAAGCAGGAACTTTGCTGAGCCATCTTGTGACCTTCAAGAAGCTGCACGATGAGAATGCTCTGCTAGACGACGTCATCCCGAATTTCGTTGCGCGCCGACCCGGTATTTACGCTGGCCGGCGGCTTGGCGATCTTTGTGCTGAAATGCACCGTTTCTATGCCGCGTCGGGAACCACCGAATTGCAGCGGCGTCAATTTCGTTCAGAGCACTTTCCTGAACTTGCCATGTCGCCGCAGGCGGCGGTGAAGGAGATGGTACGCAATAACGTCGATTACTTGCCGCTAGATGAACTCTTGGGCCGCATCGCTGCAACTCTTTGGGTGGTTTATCCACCCGGTATCGCGACGATTATCCCCGGAGAAAGATTGACGGCTGCGGCAAAGCCGATGATCGATTATCTCAAGGTCTTCGAGCGTGGCGCGAACCTCTTTCCCGGATTGGAGAATGAGATTCAGGGCGTTTATCGCGAGTCTACGCCCGACGGGCAGGTACGGTTTCATACCTATGTGCTGCGTGAGGGCGAATGATGCGCCGCTGGAGCCCTTTCGGCCGAGCGAGCCCGCGCGCTTATCCTGGCTCGAACAGGGCCCGCTCGGTGCGTGTCGCACCATTTCGAACTCCCTCTGCTGCCGCCAAGGGAACCCCAGGATGAAAAGCCCTGACGTGTGGGAAGGCGGCAAGCGTCAACGGCTCGTCGCGTCATCGAGGAACGCTCGCAAAGCCCGCACCGAGGCCTCCGGCGCCTCCTCCATCGGCACGTGGCCAATCCCGGGCAGGAGGACCGTTCGCGCATCAGGCAACACGCGCTTGTAGTCGGCAGCATGGGAGGCGGGTATCGCGCCGTCTCGCTCACCCCACAGCAGCAGCACAGGCGCGCGGATCGTCGCGAGGATCGGCTCCGGCTGCAGGAGGCGCGTCTGCAGTATACGGTCAAGGATTGCACGCCGCACTCCGGGAGCGAGCAGCATGGCGTGGTAGCGATCCACCACGGCATCTGTCAGGACGCCGGGTACGGCATAGGCGTTCCGCATTGTCCGGCGCAGAAGCGGCTTCGGGGCCGTGTAGGGCAATAGCCGCATCAGCCAGGGCAGCCGCTCCGGCGCGCGCCCGTACGCGCGGCCAAAGCTTGCGAAACCGTCCGGCGCCATCAGCACGAGCTTCGAGACACGCGCCGGTTCGGCCGCAGCGAAGCGCCAGGCGATCCGCCCGCCCATGGAGGAGCCAACCACCGCCGCCTCCGCAATCCCGAGCCGATCCAACAGCGCCGCGAG
>CAITYE010000065.1 GCA_903896535.1 uncultured Paracraurococcus sp. | reverse complement strand
TTAACCGCGATGCGACCGCCGGTCAGCTGGTCGTAGCTGGTGATCATCCGCGCCAGCATGACCGGATTGATGTAGCCGGGACGGGCGGCGACCAGCATGCGGATGCGCGCATGGCGGCCGGCCAGGAACGCCGTGGTGATCCACGCTTCCCAACACGGCACGGCGACCGGCACCAGCATGTATTCGAAGCCGGCAGCCTCGGCGGCGGCGGTCACCCGGTCGAACATCGGCGTGCCGGGCGCCACGGAATCGGGCTCGCCGTAGCAGGTGGTGTCGCCGTTGCTCGGCAGATACCAGCCGAATTCCAGTCGCTGGTTCATGCCCACCTCCGAAATCCGCGGCGATCCTGCCCAACCCCGCCGCGCAAGATCAGCGTCACGGCCGTGCCTCAGCAATCAGCGCCTTGAAGCGCCGGACCACCGCCGGCAAGCCCTCGAAGACGCTCTGCGAGATCAGGAAATGGCCGATGCTCACCTCGACCACCTGCGGCATGGCGGCAATGGGGCCGACCGTCTCATAGCTCAACCCGTGGCCGGCGTGGCAGCGCAGCCCATGGGCCGCCGCCGCCTCCGCGCCGGCCCGCAGCCGCTTGAGATGCGCCGGTCGTTCGCTGGGCGTCGCATCGGCATAGGCACCGGTATGCAACTCGATCGCCTGCGCGCCGAGGCGGGCGGCGGCCTCGATCTGGCGCAGATCGGCTTCGATAAAGATCGAGACTTCAGTGCCCTTGGCTGCAAGGCGTCGCACGGCCTCGGCCAGGAAGGGGCCCGCGGCCAGCACATCAAGGCCACCCTCGGTGGTCAGCTCCTGCCGCTTTTCGGGCACGATGCAGCAGGCGGGCGGGCGCAGCCGCTCGGCGATGCCGACCATTTCCTCGGTGGCGGCCATTTCGAAGTTCAGCCGGCAGGCCACCTCCGTGGCGACGCGCTCCAGGTCGCGGTCGCGCACGTGGCGGCGGTCTTCGCGCAGATGCATGGTGATCCCATCGGCCCCGGCGGCCATGGCGATGCGGGCGGCCTCGACCGGATCGGGGAAGCTGCCGCCTCGCGCGTTCCGCAGCGTCGCCACGTGATCGATGTTCACTGATAGCCGCATCGGTTCCGTCAACGCTGCGTCCTCCCGCGATGTTCGGCAATCTCAGCCGCCAGTCGAATCGCCGCGATCAGGCTCGACGGATCGGCGAGGCCGCGCCCGGCGATATCCAGCGCCGTCCCGTGGTCGGGGCTGGTCCGCACGATGGACAGGCCAAGGGTGACATTCACACCGCCCGCGACATCGAGTGTCTTGATCGGAATCAGCGCCTGATCGTGATAAAGGCCAAGTGCCACGTCGTAGCCCTGCCGCGCCCTGGCGGTGAACATGGCATCGGGCGACATCGGGCCGCGCGCGTCGATGCCTTCGGCGCGCAGCACGGCGATGGCGGGCGCGACGATGTCGCGCTCCTCGGTCCCCAACATGCCGTCTTCCCCGGCATGGGGGTTGAGCCCGGCGATCGCCAGCCGCGGCGCCACGATGCCAAAGTCGCGCTGCAGCCCTGCCGCGGTCAGGCGCGCGGTTTCCGCGATCAGGGCCGGCGTCAGTCGGGCGATCGCCAGCCGCAAGGGCTCGTGAATCGTCACCGGCACCACGCGCAATTCAGGACACACCAGCAGCATCACCGGTGGCACCCCGGTGCCGGCGAGTTCAGCGAGGTATTCGGTATGGCCGGGATGGGCAAAACCCGCCGCGTGCAGGACCGATTTCTGGATCGGATTTGTGATGATACCAGCGACCTTGCCGGCTTTCGCCAGGGCGACCGCAAGGTCGATCGCCGCAATCACCGCCGGGGCGTTGCGCGCATCCAGCCGGCCAGGCGTGACAGGGCCGGGGAGCGGCCGGTGCAGGACCGGCAGTGCCCGCGAAAACACCGCCACAGCGGCCTCAGGCGAGGTGATGCGGGCGATCGGGATATCGCCGCCCAAACGATCCGCGTCATCCACGACCAGGAAGGCGGGACCGGTCGCATGCAGGGCGCGCCAGGCGTCCCGCGTGATCTCGCCGCCGATCCCGGCCGGCTCGCCCATGGTGACCGCAAGCGGTGATCTCATCGCACCCCATCCGCAGCCAGGCCACCTAAGCCGCTACCGCATTGGCAGATAGTCCCTTCACCAGCGCCGAACAATCAGCCAGCGTCGATCGTGCAACGCCAGGGGCGGGGGGCGAAGGAAATAGCCACCGGGCGGCTTGGCGCCTTGGCCGAAGCCCCGGGCCAGGCTGTCCCGCCTCAATTCGTTGCTGCTGGCCGGCATGGCGCTGCGGCTGTTCAACATCCGGTAAGGCATCGATGCGATCTTCGGCATGCATCATGCGATCGGGCCTCTCGCCCGGGGACGTGAGTGGGCCGGGAACCCCGCGTTTTGGCATGACGACGGGGCTCCGGCTGGTCTCCAGGACGGAGCGGCAGGATGGGTCTGGTCACCGCGGGCGATATCCCCGGCAAATTGGCTGCGAATGCCGGCCCAGGTGCCTGGGCCGCGACGCTCGCCCTGGTCGGGGATCGCCAGGGCCTGCAATCGGTCGAAGCAATAGGGCCGGATGCTCTGGCCTTCGCCGTGGCGCTCGATCCGCAGGCCGGCACCGTCACCGTCACCCCAGCGGCGGCGGTGTCGTACCAGGGCCTGATCGCGGCTGGCCGATCGCCGGCGGTGACGCTGCAATTGGCCTTCCGCTTCGCCGACGGTCACGTGCTGCCGGACCACGCCTACCCGATAGAAGTCATCCCCGCCGCCGGTCAGCCGATCGCTGGTCTGCACTTCGCGAGCGGCGGCGCGGTGCCGGTCGGTGTGCCAGGGGCGCAGATCGGGGTGCTCGCCGTCGATGATCCGTCCGTTGGCGGTCCCTATACCTTCGGCTTCGACCCGCAGAACGAATGGCGCTTCGAGGTCGTGGGCAACACCCTGCAACTGCAGCCGGGAATCGCTCTGGGGCTCGATGAGATTCCAGACCTGCCGCTGATCGTGACGGTCTCCGACGGCACACGATCCATCGCACTCGTGTTGGATATTGCCGTCCAGCTCCCCGCTGGCGAGGCGGCGGCGCCGGCGCCAAGCGAGGGGGAGCCAGCCACGGCCGCGCCGCCAAGCCTAGGGCCGGGCACACCGGACCCATCGGCAGCCGATGCAGGCGCGCTGGCCAACAGCCCTGCGGGGCAGACCGGAGGCACACCGCCGACCCCTCCCAGCTCCACCCCCACGCCACCCGCGCCCACCGTGCCGAACCTACCCACGCCAGACGCACCCGTAATCCCTCCGCCGGTCGCCGCGGTCAGCAGCGATCCCCCGCCTGTCGTGGCGCCCACGCCACCCGCCGACCCGCCCCCACCAAGCGGCCTGATATTCGCGCATGGCGGCGCGGTGATGGCCCAGGTCGCCGGCATGGCGGTTGGCGAATTGGCGGTCATCGGCGGCGGCGCCAACATCGCCTATCATTTCATCCTCGGCGGTCAGAACGCCTGGCGCTTTGAGGTGCAGGGCGACCTCTTGAAGCTGCGCTCCGATGTCAGCCTCAGCCAGGCTATCGGCAGCCCCATCGCCTTGCCGGTCACCGTGTCAGACGGCACTCACAGCACCAGCTTCAGCATCGACATCCTTGTGACACCTCCCCTCCCCCCGACCGCGGCGGCGCGGCAGGCCAACGGGATCGCGCTCTCCGGCCCACGCAGCGCCTATGATCTCCTGCTCCTCGATGGCGACCCGCTGCAGGGGCTGCATGCGACCACCGGCACCACCTACAGCGCCCGCTCGCTCTATGGTGCGGCAACCGATCCTACGGGTGGCCACAGCCTGTTCTCCGGCGTCCAGACCCTGCACTTCGCCGATGGTCGGCTGGTCTTCGATCCCGGCGACCCGGTCGGCCAGGTGGAGCGGATGTACGAATCGGCGCTCGGCCGGGCTGCCGACCCGCTCGGCCTGCATGTTTGGTCGGGCTACCTGAAAGCCGGACATTCGATCAGCGAATTGGCGCAGTCCTTCGTCGACTCGGTCGAATTCCAGATGCGCTACCCCGCCGTCGATGCCGCCGGCTTTGTCACCCTGCTCTACGTCAATACGCTGAGCCGCGCGCCCGATTCGGCGGGGCTTGCGGCCTGGACCGATGCGATGGCGCATGGGCTCAGCCGGGCCACCATGCTGACCAATTTCTCCGAATGCACCGAGCATTACCTGCAGACTGCCGATCTCTGGCAGGCAGGCATATTCGACTATAATGAGGCTGGCGCCGCAGTGGCGCGGCTCTACGAATCGGCGCTCGGGCGCGACCCTGAACTGGCCGGCTGGCAGGCCTGGACTGCCCTGCGCGAAGCGGGGATGCCGCTGCTGACCCTGGCCGCGCAATTCCCCGCGTGCCTCGAATTCCAGCTTCGCTATCCGGCGGTCGATGATGCCGGGTTCGTGACCCTGCTGTATCGCAACACCCTGGGGCGGGATCCCGACGCCCCCGGCCTGGCCGGCTGGACCCAGCAGTTGCAGTCCGGTGCCGTGGATCGCACGACACTCCTGCTCGAATTCAGCGAATGCCTCGAACATAAATTGCAGACGGTCGATAAATTCGCCGATGGCCTGTTCTTCGCCTGACAGGCCGCTCAGGTCACGGGCCGCTCAGGCGGTAATGCCGCCATCGACGTGGATGACCTGGCCGGTGACATAGCCAGCGAGCGGCGAGGCGAGCCATTGGATTGCGCTAGCCACCTCCTCCGGCAAGCCGAGCCGGCGCATCGGGATGCGGGCGATGCGCTCCTCGAAGGCGCCGGGCGTCAGGGCCGCATGCGCGCCGGGGTCCTTGCGGGTGAAGCCGGGCGCCACGGCGTTCACCGTGATCGCCGGCGCCCATTCCAGGGCCAGTGACTTCACCAGCGCCTCCAGCGCTGCCTTGGCGGCGGCCGAGGCGGGGAAGATCGGATGCTCCAGCCGAAAGACATGCGCGACAAAGGAGGAGACCGCGATCATCCGCGGCTGCTGACCGGCCGAGAGATAGGGCTGCGCGGCGCGGGCCAGTCTCAGGAAGGCGAAAGCAATCGCATCCTGGCTGGCCGCATAGGCTGGATCGGTCAGGGTCATCATCGGTGTCCGGTCGGCGAACCCGGCATTGGCGACCACCACATCGAGGCCGCCGAGCGCCGTGGCCGCTCCCTCAACCACGCGCGCGGGCAGCGCCGGGTCGGCGAGATCGCCGAGGATAAGATGCGCTGTCCCGCCCTGCGCCCGGACGTCCGCCGCGACGCGTTCCAGGCCCGGTTGGTTCTTTCGGGTATGCAGGGCGATCGCCACTCCTGGACCAGCGAGCAGACGTGCGGCCGCCGCACCGATGCCGCTGGCCGCACCCGTTATGAGATAACGCCGCTCGGTCATCCGTCTGGCCTCTCTTTGCACCTGCCCGCCATCTCTCTACCCTCGGTGCCAACAGAAGGGGAGGGATGCTGGTGCTGACCGTGCTCGAGCCGGAAGGGCTCTACCCGGACACCGAACTCGAGCGCCGGATCCTCGGCCCAGGCGTGCGGCTGCTGCAGGGCAATGCCAAGACCTCGCTCGCCGAATTGCCGGATGCGCTATTGGCCGAGGCCGAGGGCCTGATGACCCTGCGCATGGCGGTGCCGGCGGACCAGATCGCCCGCATGCCGAAGCTGCGGGTCGTGGTGCGCATGGGGGTCGGCTACGACCGCGTGGACCGCGTCGCCTGCGCCGCGCGCGGCATTAAGGTTTGCAACGTGCCGGATTACGGCACGATGGAAGTTGCCGAATTCGCCGTGCTGCTGGCGCTGTCGCTGCGCCGCGGCCTGTTGCTCTATCACGACGGCATGCGACAGGCGGCGCCGATCCCCTGGGCGGTGCAACCCTCTACGCTGCATCGCCGCCAGCAGGTGCAGCGGTTTGGCATTCTCGGCCTGGGCCGGATCGGCACCGCGGCAGCGCTGCGGGCCAAGGCGTTTGGCTACGAGGTGGCCTTCTTCGACCCGTACCAACCGAACGGCTGGGAGCGGGCGCTGGGCATCGGGCGCGTACGCAGCCTGGAGGCCCTGCTGGAGCAGTCGGACGTGCTCTCCATCCATTGCCCGCTCACCCGCACGACGCGCGGTCTGATCGACGAGGCAGCCTTGTGGCGGCTGCCGCGCAACGCCGTCCTGGTAAATACCGCCCGCGGACCCATCGTCGATCTGGACGCGGTTGAGCGGGTGCTGCGCGACGGGCATCTGGCTGGCGCAGGGCTCGATGTGATTCCTGACGAGCCGCCGCAGCAGCCGGAGCCGGCGCTGCGGCGGGCGTACCGGGCGCGCGAGCCCTGGCTGGCCGGGCGGCTGGTCATCACCCCGCACATCGCCTTCCACACGCCCGAGGCCTGGGACGATATCCGCCGCCTTGGCGTCGAGACGATGCGCGACGTGCTGGTGGACGGCCTGTCGACCAACGTCATCCCGCCAGAGGGGGATTGATCGCCAGCGCCCGCAGCGGGCGTCGCGGCCAGTGCCGCGCAGCCGTCGCAGCCAGTGCTGCGCAGCCGTCGCGGCCAGAGCCGCGCAGCCCAGGACACCGGAGGTTTCCGCCCGGCGATTGAGGGCCAGAAAAAACCAAGACCAACGGTCAAAGGATTTGGCCGCTGGTATTAGAGCGCGATGCGTTGAGGCGAAATCGCCGATAACGCTGAATCGCGCGATCCAACAAATGCTAGAGCGGACTGCGTGAACCCAAGTGAACGCAGCATGCTCGAGAGCGGGATGCGTTGAGGCGGCATCGCCGAAGGCGCTGCATCCCGCGACCCAACAACAGTTGGAACAGGGTGCGTAAGCGAACGCGAACGCAGCATGCTCTAGAGCGCGATGCGTTGAGGCGGAATCGCCGAAGGCGCTGAATCGCGCGATCCAACACATGCTAGAGCGGGCTGCGTGAACGCATGTGAACGCAGCATGCTCTAGCCCGGCAGCACGGCTCGCAGCGCCCGGCGCAGCACAGCGACCGGGTCCTGACCGCAACCACGAGAGACCAGGGCGCGGTGATTGCCGATGAGGATCTCATGGCGCGCGCCGGGCAGGACTGTCGCCGAGGCCGGGACCAGCCCGTCATTCGGCCCCCAGCCGAGGCCTGCCAGCCGCCACCCCGTAACCGCATAAGCGCCCTTCGCACCTGGTGGCAGCACGGTCGCCAGGCTCGTCATCGGGATACGCGCCGCAAGCGCGGCGATCAGCGCGTCATTCGTCTGCATCCAGCCCCGCCGCGCCGCGACCGTCAGATCGAGGAGGCCGTGACCGCTGCCGAAGCCGCCCCCCCGCAGGACCAGGCGAGAGGTCCGATGGAGCCTGCCATGGCCGCAGACCCAATCGGCCACGGGCGAGCCGAGGAAGGGCGATTGCAGCGCCACGAAACCGACGACGCGCGCCGCAACCTCGGGCCGCAGCAAAGCGGCCAGGGCTTCGAGGCCGCCCTTGCTGTGCCCGATCAGGACAACCCGTAAGGGCTCGCCCTCGATCAACCGGGCCAGCCCGGCGGCATTGTCGAGCACCGGCGCGGCGCTCGGCAGTTGCGGTACGAGCACGGGGATGCCGAGGCGGCGCAGCCAAGCTGCCTGGGCCCCCATGTAATCAATGCCGATCGGCCGAAGCCCCATCAGAAGCTCGCCGAGCAGGCCGCGACAGAGCACGACCCGATGCCCCGCAAGCCGGGCCACGAGGGCCGCGTCCCCGGCCTCGCCGCTCAATCGATGGCGACCACCAGCTTGCCGAAATTCCGTCCTTCCAGCAGCCCGATGAAGGCCTCCGGCGCCCGGTGCAGGCCAGGCACCACATCCTCCCGCCAACGCAGCCGGCCGGCGCCGATATGGCCCAGCATCTCGCGCCGGAAGGCCGCGTAGCGCGGCCAGCCGGTATCGCTGACGATGAAGCCCTGGATGCGGAGCCGCTTGCGGACCACCGCCCCGAGATTGGGGCCGGGCGGCCCACCGAAGCTATCGGCGCCCTCCACGACATTGTATTGCGCGATGACCCCGCACATCACCATGCGCGCGAAATCGCGCAGCCGCGGGAAGACCGCCGCCTGGACGGCACCGCCGACATTCTCCCAATAGACGTCGATGCCCTCCGGGCAGACGGCCTCGAGTTGCGCATCGAGCGCGCCGCGATGGTCGACGCAGGCATCGAAGCCGAGTTCCTCGGTGACGAAGCGGCATTTCTCCGCCCCGCCAGCGATCCCCACCACGCGGCAGCCGCGCAGCTTGGCCAATTGCCCGACCACCTGGCCGACCGCGCCGGAGGCGGCCGAGACAACCACCGTCTCGCCCGGCTTGGGCTGGCCGATATCCTCAAGCCCGACCCAGGCCGTCAGCCCCGGCATGCCGAGCACGCCGAGGCTGGCCGAAAGCGGCGCCTCGGCGGGATCGATGCGGAGCAACCGGGCCGCGGGCACGGCGGCGAAGCGCTGCCAGCCGAAGCTGTTCATCACCGTATCGCCCGGCGCGAAGCCTGCCGCGCGGCTGGCGACCACCTCACCGACCGCGGCCCCCTCCATCACCGCGCCAAGGTCGACCGGCTTGGCATAGCTTTTGGCCGCTGACATCCGCCCGCGCATGTAGGGATCGAGCGAGAGGAAACGGTGACGCACCAGGACCTCCCCCTCCTGCGGCACCGGCGGCGGGGTCTCGACGACCTCGAAATCCTCGGCCACGGGTGCGCCTTTCGGGCGGCGGCGCAGCAGCACCTGCAGATTGCTTTCGGTCATGGGGTCCTCCTCGGTCGGCCGCAGGATTGCCCCGCGCCGGGCTGGCGGGAAGGGGCGGCGGCAGGTTAGCTTCGCAACTGCCCCTTCTGGAGGTTGCCCATGGCCCGGATCGGCCTGCTCCTGCTGCTGTCGCTGGCCAGCGCCTGTGCCGAGGTGAAGCCGCGCGAAACGACGGCGCAACTCCCCGGCCCCGCGCCTGGCGCGCCCGGCCCCGGGATCGGCGGCGCGACCTCGCTTGCCCCGCCGGTCTTCAACCAAAGCCGGCATAACTGATCCGATTCAGCCAAAGCCGGCCTTGAGCCGCCACTCGGCCTCGCTCAACACAATCACGCCAAGTTCGGCCGCCTTGGCAGCCTTGCTGCCGGCATCGGCCCCGACCACCACGAAATCCGTCTTCTTGGAGACGCTTTTCGTGACCTTCGCGCCCAGCGCCTCGGCCCGCGCCTCGGCTTCCTGACGGGTCATGGTCTCAAGGCTGCCGGTGAAGACCAGCACCTTGCCGGCAAAGGGCGAATCCCCTGCCTCGGCGAGGCTGACGGGCACCGGCGTCACGTAGCGCGACAGGTCATCGAGCGCGGCGAGGTTCCGCGGCTCATCGAAGAAATCGACCAGTTCGGTGGCGATGGTCGGGCCGATTCCCTGGATCGAGCCCAGCTCCTCGCGGGCTTCGGAGCCGATGATGCGGGCGGCGAGCATCCGCTCCCGCCACGTCTCCAGCGCGTGATAATGGCGGGCCAACAGCTTGGCATTGGCTTCGCCGATCCGGCGGATACCGAGGGCAAAGATGAAGCGATCGAGCGGCGGCGCGACCCTGGCGCCGATGGCGCGCATGAGGTTCGCCGCCGAGGTCTCCCCCCAGCCCTCGAGCGCGGCGATGACGGGGGCGTGTTCCGGCAGGCGGAAGATATCGGCCGGCGTCTGCAACAGCCCGGCGGCCTGCAGTTGCAGGATGCGCTCCTCGCCCAGCCCGTCGATATCCATGGTGTTGCGGGCGACAAAGTGGCGCAGCCGCTCCACCGCCTGGGCCGGGCAGATCAGCCCGCCGGTGCAACGCCGCACCACCTCGCCTTCCGGCCGCACGGCATGGCTGCCGCAAGCGGGGCAGGTCACCGGGAAGCTATAAGGACGGCTATCGGCCGGGCGGGCTTCCGGTACCGCAGCGACGATCTGCGGAATGACGTCGCCGGCGCGTTGCAGCACCACCGTATCGCCTTCGCGGACATCCTTGCGGGCGATTTCGTCCTCGTTGTGCAGCGTGGCGTGCTGCACGACGACGCCGCCGACATTGACCGGTTCCATCACGGCGCGTGGCGTCAGCGCGCCGGTGCGCCCGACCTGGATCTCGATCCGCAGCAGCTTGGTCGTTGCCTGTTCGGCCGGGAATTTCCAGGCGATGGCCCAGCGCGGCGCACGGCCGACAAAGCCCAGCCGGGCCTGCCAGTCCAGGCGATCGAGCTTGTAGACGACGCCGTCGATGTCATAGGCGAGGTCGGCACGCCGCGCGGCGATGCCCGCCTGGAAAGCAGCGGCGGCATGTTCATCGGCCAGCCGTTCGGACAGCGGGTTCACCGCAAAGCCCCAGGCCTGCAGCCGTTCCAACCATTCCCAATGCGTCGCGGCGGGCGCCTCCGTAGCCGCACCCATGGCATAGGCAAAAAGCTTCAGCGGGCGCTGCGCGGTGATCCGATGATCGAGCTGGCGCAGGCTGCCGGCGGCGAAATTGCGCGGATTGGCGAAGCTGCGCCGGCCGGCGGCCACCTCAGCTTCGTTGAATGCGAGAAAAGCGGCTTTCTCGACAAAGACCTCGCCACGGATTTCGATACGTCCCGGTGCCGCGCCCTTCAGACGCAGGGGCAGGGAGGCGAGCGTCTTGAGATTGGCCGTGACATCCTCGCCCTCCATCCCATCGCCGCGCGTCGCGCCGCGCAGGAAGCGGCCCTCCTCGTAAAGTAGGTTGATCGACAGCCCATCGATCTTGGGCTCCCCGACGAAGGCCAGCCGCTCTTCGCCAAGGCCCAGGAAGCGGCGGATGCGGCGGCAGAATTCGGCGAAATCCTCCGGCCCGAAGGCATTGTCGAGGCTGAGCATGGGCACGCCATGACGGGCCTTGGTGAAACCTTCGGCGACGGCGGCGCCGACCCGGCGGGAGGGGCTGTCGGCGCGGACCAGATCGGGGAAGAGCGCCTCAATCTCCCGGTTGCGGCGGATGAGCGCGTCGTAATCGGCATCCGTGATCTCGGGCGCATCCTGCGTGTGGTACAGGCGGTCGTGTCGGATGATCTCGGCCGCCAGCCGGGCGAGTTCGGCGGCTGCTTCGGCCTCGCTCAGCGTCGCTGGCGGCTTCACAGCAGGTGCCCGGCCAACAGGCTGTCGGCGGCGGCACGCGCGGCATCGGTCACCTGTTCGCCAGCCAGCATACGGGCGATCTCCTCGCGCCGTTCGCGCGTATCCAGCGGCTCGACCGTGGTGCGGGCGCGATCGCCACGCACCTGCTTGGCGACCCGCAATTGCTGCCCGGCGCGGGCCGCCACCTGCGGGCTATGGGTGACCACCAGCACCTGCAACCGTTCGGCGACGCGCGCCAGCCGCTCCCCCACCGCGGCCGCGGTGGCGCCGCCGATCCCCGCATCGACCTCATCGAAGACCAGCGTCGGCACCGGCGAGCCGCGCGCCAACACGACCTTGAGCGCGAGCATCAGCCGCGACAGCTCCCCGCCCGAGGCGATTTTTTGCAAGTTGCCCGGCGCCTGGCCGGGATTCGTCGCCACGAGAAACGTGACCCGGTCCTGCCCGTCCGGTCCCCAGGCACTTTCCTCGCGCGCGGCGACGTCGACGACAAAGCGCGCGCGGTCGAGCTTCAGGGGCGGCAGCTCCTTGGCCAGCGCCGTCTCCAGCCGCCGCGCCGCCTCGCGCCGCGCTGCCGACAGCGTCTCGGCCGCCGCAGTGTAGGCCACCCGGCCCGCGCGCGCCGCAACCTCCAGCCCCGCGACCCGCTCGGTCCCGGCGTCGAGCGCGCCGAGACGTTCCTTCAGGCTGGCGAGCAGGGCCGGCAGTTCCACCACCGCGACGGCGTGCTTCCGCGCGGCCGCGCGCAGCGCGAAGAGGCGATCTTCCAGCTGCTCCAGGCGTCGCGGATCTGGGCCGCTCTCCTGGATCAGCCGCTGAAGTAGCGTCTCCGCCTCCGCCAGGGCGTCCTGGGCGGCGGCGAGTTGGGCGATCACCGCCTGCGCCTCCTCATTCGGTGGCGGCAGGCGATCCAGGGCGCGGGCGGCGTTCCGGAGCGCCTCGGCCGGGCCCGTGCCGCGGCGGCGGTCGCGCGGCTGCAATTCGCCAAGCGCGGCCGCGATGCTTTCGGCCCGCCTTTCGCCCTGCTGCAGGCGCTGGCGTTCGGCAGCCAGCATCGGCTCCTCGCTCTCCTCGGGCGACAGTGCGCTCAGCTCCTCGACTGCGTGGCGCAGGAATTCCTCGTCGCGCGCCGCCGCGGCGATCTGCGTGCGGGCCTCGGCCAGCGCCCGCTCGGCAGCGCGCCAGCCGCGCCAGGACTCGCCACAGGCCACGCGCTCAACCTCCAGCCCACCGAAGGCGTCGAGCAGCCCGGCATGGGTGGCGGGATCGGCGAGGCCGACCTGGTCATGCTGGCCCTGCACCTCAACGAGCTGGCCGGCGAGGCGGCGCAACAGGCCGACGGCGACCGGCTCGTCATTGACGAAGGCCCGGCTGCGGCCATCGGCCTGGACCACGCGGCGCAGGACCAGCGCATCTTCAACAGCGATGCCCTGTTCGGCCAGGGTGGCGAAGACCGGATGGCCGGGGGCCGGGGCGAAGGCGGCGGCAACCGAGCATTGCGGCTGCCCGGCCCGAACCAGGCCGGCTTCAGCCCTGAGGCCGCAGGCCAGGCCCAGGCTATCGAGCAGGATCGATTTGCCGGCGCCGGTCTCGCCGGTCAGCACGGTCAGGCCGGGTCCAAAAGCGAGGTCCAGCCGTTCGATCAGGACCACGTCGCGGATCGTGAGCGAGACCAGCATGCGCGGATCAGAACAGCCAGTCATAGGCGCGGCGGAAGAAGCCGCGCCGATCCTCAGGCGCCGGGTCGGCGCCGGCGACAAGCAGGGCGTAGCTGTCCTGGTACCAGGGGCTGCCCGGGAAGTTATAGCCGAGGACCGAAGCGGTCTTGCGGGCTTCCTCGGTGATGCCGAGGGTCAGATAGATCTCCGTCAGGCGGTGCAGCGCCTCCGGCACGTGATTGGTCGTCTGATACTCCTCGACCACCCGGCGGAACCGGCCGATCGCCGCGGCATAAAGACGCTGGCGTTGGTACCAGCGGCCGATCGTCATTTCCTTGCCGGCGAGGTGATCGCGCGCCAAGTCGATCTTCAGCCGGGCATCGCGGGCATAGGAGCTGTCGGGGAAACGGCTGACCACATCTTGCAGGGCGGCCATAGCCTGTTCGGTGCCACGCTGGTCGCGTTCGGCATCGGCGATCTGTTCATAGTAGCAGAGCGCTCGCAGGTAATAGGCGTAGGCGATATCGCGGTTCGACGGGTGCAACTGGATGAAGCGGTCGAGGATGCCGAGGGCTTCGGTGTAGCGGTTGCGCTGGTACTGGGCGTAGGCACCCATGATCTTCGCATTGGTCGCCCAGGTGGAGAAGGGGTGCTCGCGTTCGATCAGGTCGAAGTAGTCGCCGGCCTGTTGCCAGCGTTGCCCCTTCAGCGCGTCCATGCCCGCGGCATAGAGACCCTCGGGCGACTGATCGACCGTCGAGTCCTCAAGCGCTCGCCGACGGGTTTCGGTCAGCTGACGATCAGAACCGTCCCAACTGCGGAACCAGGAGCAACCGGGAAGCATCCCGAGGGCGAGGCCCAGCAGCAGCAGGCAATGGGCAGGGCGAAACATCGGCATGCGGCCTTATAGCACGACATGGCGAGGCCGGCACGCCGGCAGCGGCGAGATTAGCGCATGCTGCGTTCGCATTCGCTCACGCATCCTGCTCTAACCTTTGTTTGGTCGCGGGATTCAGCGCCTTCGGCGATTCCGCCTCAACGCATCCCGCTCTAGCGGGCCGGCGCCGCCGCGGCGGCGGCCGGCAGGGCCACAGCACCGCCTTCGACCGCGGCCCGGCCACGATGGTAGCGCCAATTCGCCGGGTCAGCGAAGAGCGAACGCAGCAGCCGGTTGTTGAGGCCGTGGCCGGAGCGATGACCGAAGAAGCGCCCCCGCAGCGGCGCCCCAGCCAAAGCAAGGTCGCCCACCACATCGAGGGCCTTGTGCCGCACAAACTCATCCGGACGGCGCAGGCCACCCGGGTTCAGCACGAGCGGGCCGTCAACCACGATGGCGTTGTCCAGGCTGCCGCCCTGCGCAAGGCCAGCGGCGCGGAGACGGGAGACATCCTCGGCCAGGGTAAAGGTCCGGGCATCAGCCAGGTCTTCGCGGAAATTCCGTGTCGATAACCGCAGGGCGATCGACTGCCGGCCAATGGCGGTGGACGGGAAGTCGATGCTGAGGGCGATATCGAGCCGATCCTCGCGGCTCGGCAGCAATTCGGCCCAGGCCGCATCCGGCCCCTCGCCATCCTGCACCCGCACCGGCCGCAGCACCTCGATCGCCGCGACATGCCCGGCATGGCCGGTGATGCCGGCGCAATCGATCAGGAAGACGAAGGGCGCGGCGGAGCCATCGAGGATCGGCACCTCAGGCCCATCGACCGCGACGATCGCATCATCGATGCCGCAGCCGGCCAGCGCCGCCATCACATGTTCAACCGTGGCAAGCCGGGCGGCCGGATCGGTGGCACTGCCAAGCGCGGTGCAAAGGCGGGTATCAACGACCTGATCAAAGGTTGCCGGGATTTCGATGCCCGTGTCAGTCCGGCGGAACCGGATGCCGGTGCCGGAGGGAGCGGGTAACAGGGACAGTTTCGCTGGGCGGCCGCTGTGTAGACCGACACCGACGCAGCCAATAGGGGCCTTCAACGTCCTGCGACGACCTGTCTCAAGCGGAAAGAATCCGTCCATTCCCACTCCTCGGGCGCGCCGCCCGATCTTCGGGCGGGCTTCACAACGAGGTTACTGATGCCAGGGAGGGGATGGCGGTGGCCAGTCAAGCCTTGTTTCGTCATATTACGCTGTAGGATATTGAGAAGATTGGTTTTTTGCGGCGCAGCAGAGATGCTGCGAGGCAGCTAGATGTCATTAAATGTAAATACAACGCCCCAAACGGCGGATTCGTCCCGCCGATCGGGCGACCGATCTATGGTCCGAGGTGCTCACGCACCGCCGCCTTGAGGAAGGCGGTATCGGCCGGATTGGGCCCCGGATTGCCCGCCCGATGCCCCCAAATGCTCGGGATCGGCAGCAGCCGGCCATGCCGCAGATGCGGCAGTTCGGCCGCGTTATCGGCCACCCGAAAATAGAGATCGGTCGCACCTGGCAACAGCAGCACCGAGGCGTCGATCCGCTGCAAGGCCGCGGCCAGATCGCCGCCATCGGCGATATCGCCGGCATCCCAGGTGCGCAGCTGCGCCAGCAGATCCCCGGCATCGCGACGGGCGAAACGCTCCTCCCAGTCGCGCACCAGAAAAGTCTCGAGATCGGGTGCCCCCAGCGCACTCAGATGCAGGCCCGCGCGATAAAAATCCTGGCTCAGGGCCCAGGCGGCATAGGCCCGGCCAAAAGCGCGGAAGGCTTTGCGCGGCGGCGCGCTGAACAGCGCGCGGCCGTCATATTCCGGCGCCGCTTCCAGGATCGCCATCATGCTGCGCAGGAAAACCCGGTTGTGTTCGGCGGTGCGGGCGCTGCCGCAGTTCACCACGATGCGCCCGACCTTTCCCGGGAAGGCGGCTGCCCAGTGATAGGCCTGCTGCGCACCCATGGACCAGCCATAGACCGCGTGCACCTGCTCGATCCCCCAGACCTCCCGCAGCAGCCGGGCCTGCGCCCGTACATTGTCCCAGGCCGTCACCAGGCCCGGCCAGCTGACCGCCTGGCTGGGTGAGGAGGAGAGGCCGTTGGCGAACATGTTCGGGATGACGATGAACCAGCGCGTCGGGTCAAGAATGCCGTCCGGGCCGATCAACCATTCCAAGTCCGGGTGCTGTGCGCCGTAACTCGTCGGGTAGACGATGACGTTGTCCCGCGCGGCATTCAGCGTGCCGTGGCTCTTCCAGACCAGGCTGGCGCCCGGCAGATGGCCGCCGGCATGCACCGCGAGATCGCCGAGCTGGAAGACGCCTTCCGCCTGAGGCCAGGTCATGGCCGCAATTCTTTCACATAGCCACGATGCCAGCGGGCATAGCCCGGCTGGATATAGGCAAGTTGGTTCCTGATGGACGCATGCGCCGCGGCCAGCCGATGGAAGGGAATGAAGGGATAGAGATGATGTTCGGCGTGATAGGGCATGTTCCACATCAGCAGTCGCACCAGCGGTGACGTCAGGGTGGTGCGGGTATTGGTCAGGCCATTGCCGTCCGTGCTGCAGCCGGTGTGCTCGGTATACAGGTAGAGACGAAGGACCGGCTGCGCCAGAAGCTGTGGCAGGATCCAGAACAGGAAGGGCGTCTGCCAGCCGAACAGCGCCATCGACAGCAGCACGCCGCCCAGCAGTACCGCCACTTCCAGCCGGATGCTGCGGATGACGATCGGCGCGCTCGCCGCCGAGATATAAGGGTAGCGGGACAGATCCCCGCGCAGACCATCCGCCAGGATGCGCAACCGGAATTTCCAGAAGGTCAGCGCGAACATCCGCCGGAGGTAATCACCCCACCGGTGCTGCGGCGGGTCTGCCAATTCCGGGTCCCGGGCCGGGTTGTTGGTGAAGCGGTGATGCCAGAAATGATAGCGCTGGTAGAAATGCCAATTATACAGCGACGCCAGCCCGGCCAGCCAGCCGACCGCGGTGTTCAGCCGGGCATTCTCGAAGGCCGTGTAATGGCTGGTCTCATGGAAGGGCGCGAACAGCGCGACCTGGACGATCCCCAGCACGAACATTGCCGGCACCACCCACAGCCCCGGCGCGAGCGCCACCAGCGCCCCCGCGGCGACCAGCAGCCCCAGATGGAGTGTCAGGCGTTTCAGCCCCGCGGCATCGGACCGCCCGGCGAAGGCTTTCATGGC
>CAITYE010000064.1 GCA_903896535.1 uncultured Paracraurococcus sp. | reverse complement strand
CAATCTGCTGCTTGAGGATTTCCGAGATCTCGGCGGGACGGATGTCCATATCAGGCGGCCCCCTTCATGGCGTACTGCAGGCGCTGCAGCTTGGATTTGATGCTGTTGTCGTAGAGCCGCGAACCGATCCGGACGATCAGCCCGCCGAGGATCGAGGGATCCACATGCTCAGAAAGACGAATGCCGGAATATCCGGCCTCGGTAAGACGCGCTGCGATCTGCGCACGCTGCGTGTCCGTCAGCGCATGCGCGCTGGTCACATCCGCGGATTGCTGACCCCGCCGCACGGCCAGTTCCCGACCGAAAGCAGCCGCCACCTGCGGGAGTTGGGAGAGCCGCCGGTTGCCGATCAGCACACCCACAAGATTGCGCACCTCGGGGCCAATCGCAGCCCGATCCAACACAGCAAAAGCACCCCGTCGTTGAGAGGCTGAATCGAGTCTTGGATCAGCAACGAAGGCGCGGAACCCAGCATCTTCGCGCCACAGCGCGGCAAGCCGGTCAAGGTCGCCAGCTATCCGATCGACCACGCCTGGATCGGCTTGGCGGCGATCATCAGCGAGCGAGAGCATGGCGAGCGCATAGCGCTCGGACACGCCCGAGGGGATGGATACGTTGGTGGAGTGGGTCTCAGCAGAGGCCACGAGCGGTCCCGGTCCTACAAGTGTGATCAGCGCACCCAGACGGGGCCTAGGCGCGCCATGAAAGGAAGCCGCGGCCGGTCATCCCAACCTCGACGCGCCCGGCTTTACCATGTGGTTTGCAACTCCGCAATCTCGGTAGGTGAGCTGATTTGACCTTCCTTGAGGAGGAGGAATTATAGGAACCCTATCGGGTCAACGTCGACTTGGACCCTCACTCCGGACGGCAAAGCCACCCGGGCCAGCCATTCCCGCAACAGCGGTTGCACCGCGATATCGCGCCGAGTCTTTAGCAGCAGCCGACGACGATGCCGGCCGCGCAATAGGGCGAGCGGCGCCGGCGCGGGTCCCAAGACCTGCACACCCTCGCCGGCGGGAGCTGCAAGACCAAGATCCCGCGCTGTCCGATCAGCCATGCGTTCGTCCTCGGCACTCACGATGAGCGCCGCCAATCGGCCAAAGGGAGGCCAGTGTCCGGGTTGGCGGAGCGCCGCCTCGGCCCGCATAAAAGCCTCGAGGTCGCCGCTGACCAACGCATGCATAACCGGGTGTTCGGGTGAGAAGCTCTGCAGCAGCACGTGTCCGGGGGCTTGGGCGCGGCCCGCGCGGCCGGCCACCTGATGCAGCAATTGGACCGTTCGTTCTGCCGCTCGCAAATCGCCGCCCGCTAGTCCGAGATCGGCATCGACCACGCCAACCAGGGTGAGAAAAGGAAAATGCCACCCCTTTGCGACAATCTGCGTGCCGATGATGAGGTCGACTTCCCGCCGCTCGATCGCTTCCGCCGCCGCCCCGGCAGCCGCCGGCCCAGGCAAGGTATCGCTGGCCATGATGATGCGCCGAGCTTCAGGCCAGAGCGCACTCGCCTCTTCTGTCACCCGCTCAACCCCTGGGCCGACGGCGACCAAAGCCTGTGCCGTGCCACATTCGGGACACGCTTCGGGTGGAGCT
>CAITYE010000063.1 GCA_903896535.1 uncultured Paracraurococcus sp. | reverse complement strand
TCGCCGGCCCGCGCGGCGCCGCGCGCCGGGTTCGGGATCAGCGCCCGCAGCAGCAGCGTATCGGTGCTGCGATCGACCTGGGTATCGACGAATTCGACCTTGCCCTGTTCGGTGTGCCGGCGCCCATCGGCCAGCGTCACCCGCACGACCACGGCGGCCAGCCCGCCGCGATCCTGGTAGCGGTCGCGCAGCTCCAGCGCCTGCCGGGCAGAAACACTGAAGGCCACCCGCATCGGGTCCTGGCTGACGATGGTCGCCAGCGGCTCGAGCAGCGTGGGGGAGGCGACATTGCCCGGGGTCAGCGTGGCGCGGCCGATCCGCCCGGCAATCGGTGCGGCCATCGTGGTGTAGGCGAGGCTGATATCGGCCGCCCGCACCTGCGCCCGGGCGGCCAGCAGCGTGGCCTGGCCAACCCGCTCGCGGGCGTGGGCGTCATCCAGCGCGGCGCGGGTCCCGACGCCGTTCTGCTGCAACTCCCGCGCCCGGTTCAGCGCGACGCGCGCGTTCTCGAGCGTTGCCTGCGCCGAGGCGACGTTCGCTCGGGCCTGATCGAGCGCCGCTTCGAAGGGTTCCTGCTCCAGCCGGAACAGCACGTCCCCGGCCTTAACCTCCTGGCCCTCCACGAAGCGGCGTTCCTGCAGATAGCCGGTGACGCGGGCGCGGATATCGACGCGCTGCACTGCCTCGATGCGGCCGGTGAACTCGCTGACCTCCGTCACCGGCGCCATGGCGGCGATGACGGTGCCGACCGCAGGCGGGCCTTGCGGGCCGAACTGCGCCCGCGCCGGCAAGGCCGTGACCAGCAGCAGACAAAGGAACAGCCTAGGCGCCATCAGCGAGAAGATCCGACCGAGTACCAGGTTATGCCGCGCCGCCACAGCCGAAGGCAACGCCGGGCCGGTCACGCCCGGCGGCGCAGCAGCAGATAGCCGGTGGTGCAGATCAGCAGCGCGACAGCGAAGGTCAGCAGCGCCGCGCCCACGCCGCCGAAGCCGGCGGCGAGGCCGGAGACCGCTTGCAGCACCGCGGCGCCGCCGAAGAAGCTGATGTTATTGGCCGACAGCGCGCGCCCCGTCTGTTCCGGCGGCACCGCCGCGCGCACCTGCGCGAAGACCACGATCTGGTAGGACAGCACCAGGCCGAAGGCAAAGAGCAGCGCCGCATCGAACCAGACCGGCAGCATCGGCAGGCCGCACAGCCCGGCCAACCAGCCGCCGGGCCCACCGCCGACGAGGCAGATGATCATCAGGGCCACCAGATAGTGGCTGCCGGTCATCAGCAGGATGGGCCGGCCGGCCCAGCGCACCACCAGCCCGGCGATCACCGGCCCCAGCACCAGCCCGATGGTCGCCAGCAGCAGCACATGCCCGGCCGCCACCCGGCCCAGGCCTTTCGCCTCCATCAGCCAGGGCCCACCCCAAAGGCCGCGGACGCCGAGCATGGCGGCGAAGCTGGCGAAGGCGAAGACCATCAGCGCCCGCAGCGGGGGCGACGCGGCGATCGCCAAAATCTCCCGCGTGTCCTGCCACAATGAGCGGGCGGCGAGGCGCGGCGGCGGCGCCTGGCGGACGCAAAGCGCGACGACCAGGAAGGCGAAGCCGGCCAGCGCCGCCGAGGCCAGGAAGCCGGCCCGCCAGCCCTGCCATTCGATCAGCAGGGCGAGCGGTGAGGCGGAGAGCAGCATGCCGGAATTGCCAAGGCTCTGCATCACGCCGGACCAGACCCCGAAGCTCACCGGATCGGTCGCCCGCGCGGCATAGGTCATCGGGCACATCAGCGCGCCGGCACAGCCGACGCCCAGCACCATCTGCGCCAGCAGCAGCATCCCCGGCCCGACGGCGAGGCTGGCGAGGAGCGAGCCGCAGACGCCGATCGCCAGCAACACCAGCGCGGTGCGCCGCACGCCCCAGCGATCCAGCGCGACGCCGACCGGGATCATCGCCACCGCGAAGGCCGCCGGGAAGGCACCGGTGATTGCCGCCAGCCCTTCCGGCGTCAGGCCAAAATCGCGGCTCAGGACATCCGCGGCGACCGCCGGCAGGGTGCGCACGGCGTTCGAGAAGACATGGCCAAGGGTAAGCGCCAGGATTGGCAGGGCAACGCCCGCCGCGGCCGCCGGCAAGGGGGACCCCATGCGCTAGTTCCGGAACATCTTCCCCGGGTTGAGGATGCCCTTGGGGTCGAATTGCTGCTTGATGCCGCGCATCACCGCCAGCGCCTCGGCGCCGTGCTCGACTTCCAGGAACTCCCGCTTGCCGAGGCCGATGCCGTGCTCACCCGAGCAGGTGCCGCCGAGGGCAAGGCCGCGGGCGACGATCTTGCGATCCAACTCCCAGGCCTTCTCGAGGCCCGCGGCATCGTTCGGGTCGAACAGGATCACCTGGTGGAAATTGCCGTCCCCGACATGGCCGACGATGCAGGTGGTCAGGCCGCTGGCCAGCGCCTCCTGCTTGCTGCCGACGATGGCTTCGGCGAGGTGGGAGATCGGCACGCAGACATCGGTGGTGATGCCGCGATAGCCGGGGATGAGGTTGATTGCCGCCCAATAGGCGTCGTGCCGGGCCTTCCACAGCTTGTTGCGGCTTTCCGCATCGGTCGCCCAGGCGAACCCCTCGCCGCCATGGTCCGCGGCGATCGCCTCCACCGCCTCGGCCTGTTCCTTCACCGCGGCCGGGGTGCCGTGGAATTCGAGGAACAGCGTCGGGCTCGGCTGCAGGTTCTCCAGCTTCGAGTACTTCACGCAGGCCGCCACCTGATCGGCGTCCAGCAGTTCGATCCGCGCCACCGGAATGCCGGACTGCATGGTGACGATCACCGTATTCACCGCTGCAGCGAGGTCGGGGAATTGGCAGACCGCCGAAGACATCGCTTCCGGAATGCCGTGCAGCCGCAGCCGGACGCGGGTGATGACGCCGAGCGTGCCTTCCGAGCCGATGAGCAGCCGGGTCAGGTCATAGCCATTGGCGGCCTTGCGCGCCCGTCCGCCGGTGTGGATGACGCGGCCATCGGCCAGCACCACCTCCAGCCCCAGCACGTTTTCCCGGATGGTGCCGTAGCGTACGGCATTGGTGCCGGATGCCCGCGTCGCGCACATGCCGCCGATGGTGCAATGGCTGCCGGGATCGACCGGGAAGAACATGCCCTGGTCGCGCAGATGATCGTTCAGCTGCTGGCGGGTCACGCCTGGCTCGATCAGGCAGTCCATGTCCTCGGCGTTCACTTCGAGGATATTGGTCATGCGCGAGAGGTCGAGCGAGATGCCGCGCCGCACCGGGTTCACATGCCCTTCGAGCGAGGTGCCGGCGCCGAAGGCGACCAGCGGCACGCCGTGCTGGTGACAGAGCGCCAAAGCGCGGCTGACCTCCTCGGTCGTCTCCACGAAGGCGACGGCATCGGGCAGGGTCGGCGGCGTCTGGTCCTCGCCCCGGCTGTGCTGTTCGCGCACCGCCTGGGTGGTGGAGACCCGCTCGCCCAGGAATTCACGCAGGCTGGCGATGACGGCGTCCACCGGACGCGGGGGAATGGTGTTCACGATGTCTCCTCCAGCCGGCTGAGCGGACAGGTCAGGCAATGCGGCCCGCCGCCGCCGGCGGTGAACAGGCTGAGCGCGGGGTCGAGCACGGTCAGACCCTCGGCACGCAGCGCGGCGTTAAGATCCTGGCTACCCTGGGCGGATATCACGCGATCGCCGCCAAGGGAAAGGATGTTGCAGCCAAGCTGCATCGTCGCGCGATAGGGCACCGGCAGGCAACGAATGCCGCGCGCGCGCAGCCAGCCGAGGAAATCCTCCTCCAGCACCGCCGTGCAGGCGACGGCGAGCCCGGGCGCGGCCATGCAGAACAGCACGTCGAGATGCAGGAAATGCTCCTCGAAGGGCTCGAGCCGCACCTCCCAGCCCGCGGCCCGTAGCCAGGCCGCGAGCTGCCCGGCGCCGGCGGCATCGGTGCGTCCACCGGAGACGCCGATCACCGCGAGCCCGGGGCGGAGGATGTGGATATCGCCGCCTTCCAGCGTGCCGGCCGAGGATTTCCGCCAGAAGCGCCCCTGGTGCCAGTCGAGCAGCGGGGCGTATTCGCCGCGCCGCTCTGGCCGCTGCAACTGACACAGCACCGGGCCTTGATGCGTCACCACGACGGAATCCCGCGTGTAGACCATGTAGGGCAAATGCGGCTCGGGCGGCAGCGCATGGACGCGGGCGCCGCCCTGTTCCAGGGCTGCGACCAGCTCGGCATGCTGGGCCTGCAGCCCCTGCAGGTCCGGCGCGCCGCCACCGGCCAGCGTCCGCCGGGCGATGGTATTGGTGGGCAGCCAGCGGTAATGGTCGGGCGGGCAGACCAGCACATCGGCCAGGCGGCCGGTTTCCGAGGCGACGCGCCATTCTCCCATGCGTCGAGCCTGCCCCGGCCGGCCGGGGCCGTCCAGCTTGCCGTGGCGGGGCCAGGGCGGCGGCTGCGTTGACGCTGGGACGCCCCCCGCCGTAGCCTCCGGCCCGCGACACCCCAGGGGGAAACGATGGCGAACACCGTCAAGGCAGCGTGGCAGGCCGGCAAGGCCGTGATCAATGGATGGCTCGCCATCCCCAATGCCTTCAGCGCAGAAATGTACAGCAAGGCCGGCTGGGACAGCGTGACCGTGGATATGCAGCACGGCGTGCAGGACTACCTTTCCTGCGTCGCCTGCTTTCAGGGCATTGCATTGACCCCCGGCGTGCTGCCGATTGTGCGCGTGCCCTGGAACGAGCCCGGGATCATCGGCAAGGTGCTGGATGCCGGCGCCTATGGCGTGATCTGCCCGATGATCAACACCGAGGCCGAGGCCCGCGCCCTGGTGCAGTACAGCAAGTACCCGCCGCACGGCACCCGCAGCAACGGCCCGATCCGCGCCGGCGTCTACGGTGAGGCGGGCGGTTACCAGAAGACCGCCAATGACGAGATCCTCGTCATCCCGATGATCGAGACCAAGACCGCGCTCGACAATCTGGAAGCGATCCTCGACGTGCCGGGGATCGATGCGATCTATGTCGGCCCATCGGACCTCGGCCTCTCGCTCGGCATGTCGGCGATCCTCGACCGGGAGGAGCCGGAGATCCTCAAGATCTATGAGCGGCTGATCAAGGAAACCAGCAAGCGCGGCATCGCCGCCGGGCTGCACAATGGCTCCCCCGCCTATGCCAAGAAGATGATCGGCATGGGCTTCAAGCTGGTAACCGTCGGCGGCAATGATGTCGGGCTGATGGTCAATGCCGCCAAGGCGGCGGTCGCCGCAGCGCGCGGCTGAGGCAAAGGCGGGGGGCAGCCGGCCCCCCTCCGACGCGCCCTATCCGTCCAGCCGATGACGTCTGGACGGGTAGCGCCCTACCGCGTCCAGCCCTGGGACGCGAAGAACTTCTGGAATTGCGCGCCGATCGCCTTGCCGATCCGCCCCGCCTCAGCGGTATCGTCGGCCTGCGCGCCTTCCACGGCGCCGGCGATGCCCGCGCCGATCCCGGTGGCGCCAGACGCGGCAGCGCCGGAAATCCGCCCCACCGCCCGCCCGGCGCCCAGCCCCACCGCCAGCCCCGGCGCATGGCCGCTATTGGCATCGCCGGTCGCGCTTTCCAGCAGCCGTGGCGCGGCGCTGCCATCGATCAGATAGAGCTTGGCATCCGCCTCCATGCTGCTCTGGCCACGGCCGAAGCCGATCAGGCGGCGCTGCGTGCGGTTGCCTTCATCGACCGCGAGCAGCTGGCCATCGATCACGACACTGCCGCCGGCCGGCACATCCGCCCGGCCGATGCGAATGACGGGAATGCCGGAGCTGGCCAGACTATCCGCCAGCGCGCTTGAGAGCGCCGCGGCGGTGGTGCGGGCGACCGCCAGCTGCGTATCGCCAGGGTCCTGGACCATCTGGGTGACCCGCCCCCGGACCCCGCTATCGAGGGTGACGTCGCTCGGCGTCACCGCGAAGTCGCGGAGATAGATGCGGGCGGGCCGCGGCAGGCGGGGCCCGTTATAGGCCTGGTCCACCTGCACTTGCGGCTGGTTGCAGCCCGCCAGCAGGGCGGGGATGGCAAGCAGGACGGAACGGCGTGCCGGAAGTGGTGATGCGGTCATGCTATCCTCTGCGCTGCCGCGATATGCTAGTCGCCGCCCCGGCGGAGAGATAGGGATTTTCGCAACCGGGCGCCGCGCTTTCCGGGTGAACCGCGCGGCCGGGCAGGCTAAGCGACGCATCCGATGCTTCTGCTGATATGCGGCCGGCTCGGCCAGATCCTGCTGACCCTGGCGCTGCTCTCGGCGCTCTGCTGGGGCGCCATGGGGCTGATGCCGGGCGATCCCATCGACCTCGCCTTGACCAGCGACCCGCTGCTGAGCGCGGCCGATCAGGTGCGGCTGCGGGCGCTGCACGGGCTCGATCGGCCGCTCTCTGAACGCTACCTCGCCTGGGCCGGCGCGCTGCTGGCGGGCGATGCCGGCTTCTCCCGCCTGTATGCCGTGCGCGCGGCTGCGGTGCTTTGGCCCGCGGTGGGGTCGACCCTGGTGCTGCTGGGCTGGGCGCTGGCGCTCTCGGCCGGGCTTGGCGTGCTGCTGGGCGTCTGGGGCGCGCGGCAGGCGGCGGCGGGGCGGGCGGTCGATGCGCTGGCGATCCTCGCGCAGTCGATGCCGGGTTTCTGGGTGGGCATCCTGCTGATCATCCTGTTTGCCGTCGGCCTCGGCTGGCTGCCCGCCGGCGGCACGCCGGACGCGCCCGGCCTGCTGGACTCCGCCCGCTTCCTTGTCCTGCCGGTTGCGACCCTCGCGCTTGGCAATATCGCCGGCTATGCGCGGCATGCGCTGGCGGCGATGCAGGGCGAACTCGCCGCGCCCTATATCCGCACCGCCCGGATGAAGGGGCTGGCGGAAGGCCGCATCGCCTGGGGGCATGCCTTCCCCAATGCTGCGCTGCCGCTGCTGACGCTGGCCGCGCTGGATGCCGGCAGCCTGGTCTCCGGCGCGCTGGTGACGGAGACGCTGTTTGCCCGCCCCGGCATGGGCAAGCTGATCTACGACAGCATCATGGGCAATGACTATAATTTGGCGCTGCTGGCGCTGTTGCTGGCCGGGCTGGTGACCATGCTGGCGACGCTGGCGGCGGATGTGGCGCAGCGCCTGCTCGACCCCCGGCTGGCGGGATGAGGCTCTGGCTGGGCCTTGCCCTGCTCGGCGGCCTCGGGCTGGCGGCCATGGCCGCGCCCTGGGTGCAGGCGCTGCTCGGCACCGATCCAGCGACCCCCGATCTGTTCCACCGCTTTGCCGGGCCGACGCTGGCGCATCCGCTGGGCACCGATGAGCTGGGGCGGGACATTCTCCTGCGGCTGCTGTTCGGCGCGCGCGTCTCGCTTGCGGTCGGGCTGGCGGTGGCGCTGGGGGCGACGCTGGTCGGCACGCTGATTGGCCTGACCGCGGCGCGGGCCGGCGGCTGGCGGGACGCGCTGCTGATGCGCCTGGCCGATACGCTGCTGGCGCTGCCGGCGCTGCCGCTGCTGGTGGTGCTGGCGGCGGTCGATACCGGCCGCTTCGGCCTGCCGCGCGGCGACGCGCTGGCGGATATCCTGCGGATCGCGACCATCCTGGTGGCCTTTGGCTGGGTCGGCGTGGCCCGGCTGGCCCGCGCCGCGGCGCTGGCGGAACTTTCGCGCGATTACATCGCCGCCGCGCGCATCGCCGGCGCCACCGAGGCGCGGGTGATGCTGCGCCATGTGCTGCCGAACATCGTCGGGCCGCTGGCAGTCGCCACTGCCTTGGCGGTGGCCGGGGCGATCCTGGCCGAGAGCACGCTGAGCTTCCTCGGCCTCGGCATCCAGCCGCCGGCGCCCTCCTGGGGCAATATGCTGAGCAGCGCGCAGGAGATGGTCTTTGCCGCACCGCTGGCCGCGCTGTGGCCCGGGCTGGCGATCCTGCTTGCGGTCGCCGGCTGTACGTTGCTGGCTGATGGGTTGCGGCGGCGATAGGGCCAGAACCGTTCCGACGGAATTGTCCGGTATCTGCGGCACGAGGCTTTGACTCGTGCCGAGCGCCCGAACGGGCGCCGCGGCCAGTGCCGCGCGCTTCAGGAAACTGCGGGTGTCCGCGCGGCGCTTATGGGCCAGAAAAAGCTGATACCAAGGGTCAAAGGATTTGACCGTTGGTATGCACGGATCTGGCCCTGGGGTTTCAGAACAGCAGGCCCTTCTTCAGCAGGCCATGCACGCCCTTCTCCCCGTTCACGGTCTGCGTCACGTGGAAGTCCACGGCCAGGGAGCAGAAGGCATAGGCCTGCTCTCGCGCCAGGTTGGTGCGGCTGCAGATGAAGGCGATCATCTCCCGCAGCGCCTGCTTCATCGCCTGATCCAGATCCTCGTTCAGACCCATGGAGATGTAATGCGTCGCCGTCTCCGCCCGCGGCATCGCCAGGCGCGCGCCCTTGTGCAGGATGAAGGTGAGGGTGCCGGTCAGGCACATCTCCAGCGCGGTCACGCAGACCTCGCCATCGCCCTGCACGCCATGCCCGTCGCCGACCGAGAAATTAGCGCCCGGCACATGCACCGGCAGGAACAGCGTGCTGCCGGCCTGCAACTCCTTGTTGTCGAGGTTGCCGCCATGCAGGCGCGGCTCCTTGGATGCGATGGTGCCGAAGGCCGGCGGCGGGGCCACGCCCATCACGCCGAAGAAGGGGGCCAGCGGCAGCTCGGTGCCCCAGGGCAGGCGGCAGGTCCGCGTCGCCGCATCGACGGCGATGTGCATCAGGTGGGTGTCGTGGAAATCCTCGGGCAGCGTGCCCGCCAGTGGGCGGATCATGTTGTAGCCCCAGTCAGCCCCGGGCTCGATGCGGTCGATCCGCACTTCCAGCGCATCGCCCGGCTCGGCGCCGGCGATGGCGATGGGGCCGGTGACGATATGCCCGCTTTGCATGCCCGGATTGGCGGCGGCGATGGCGGCCAGCGCGGGCGGGATGGTGAAGCCGCTATGCGGGCCGGGCATCACCTCGGTGCGGCCGGAGACGCATTGCACCTCCACCGTATCGCCGGAGGCGATGGTCAGGATGGGCGGGAAGCGGGCATCGAAGACGCCGATGCGGGTGGTCTCGGGCGCGGCGCGCAGGGTGTGGAAGGCCATGGTGGGGTCCTCAATCAATGCCGCCGGCGGCGTTCAGCGCACGGCGAACCTGGTTGGCAAGTTGCGCGAATTCGACCGTCTCGGTCATCCCAAGGCTGCGCGGCCGAGGCAGGGAGATGGGCACTTCCTCGATGATACGGCCGGGGCGCGGGCTCATCACCAGCACCCGGTCGGCAAGATAGACCGCTTCGGTGATGCTGTGGGTGATCAGCAGCACGGTTTTCTGCCGCTCCATCCAGATCCTTTGCAACTCGGCGTTCATCTGCTCCCGTGTCATAGCATCGAGCGCGCCGAAGGGCTCGTCCATCAGCAGCAGCGGCGGGTCCGTCACCAGCGCGCGGCATAGCCCGACGCGCTGCTGCATGCCGCCCGAAAGCTCATAGGGGTGGCGATCAGCAAAGCCGCCGAGGCCGACCAGTTCGATCAACTGCCGCGCCGCAGCGGCGTAGTTTGCCGTGCGCTCACCGCGGATCTCGATCGGCAGCAGGATGTTCTCGATCACGGTCCGCCAGGGCATCAGGAGCGGTGATTGGAACACCACGCCGACCGAGGCATGCGGCCCGCGCACTGGCCGGCCTTCGATCCGCACCTCGCCCGCGCTCGGCGCCAGCAGGCCGGAGACCAGCTTCAACAGCGTCGACTTGCCGCAGCCGGAGGGGCCAACCACCGCCAGGAACTCGCCCGGCCGCGCCGCCAGATCGATGCGATCGAGCGCCAGCACTGTGCCGGCCTTGCCTGAATAGGCCAGGCTGACGCCGGCAAGGCCGATCACATCGGCCAGCGCGACCGGGGCGGTCATGCGGGGATGAAGGCGTTGGTAAAGAGCGTATTGGCCGGCACGGCGGCGGGGATCGCCTGCTGCTTCAGCAGCAGGTCAACCAGGTTCGCCCAATCCGCCTCGCTGGTCCAGCCGAGCGGCTTGTCCTTGTTCGCCTCGGTCCAGAGCCGCGGGATCGTCGCCTCCCATTGCAGCTTCACCGATTCCCGCCGCGTGGACGGCGCGCGCGACAACTGCATCGCAATATCGGTCGCGGCGTCGAGATTGCCCGGTGCCATGCAGTCGCGGATGCCCTTGGTGCAGGCCCGCAGGAAGCCGCGGACTTGCTCGGGGTTCTCGCGCGCCAGATCCTCGTGCACCACGAAGCCCTGGGCGAGGGAGCGCACACCGAAATCCGAGAAGGGCATGATATGGATCGGCTGGCCGCGGCCTTCACGCGCCGCAACGATCATATCCATCGGCGAGCCGATGACGGTGGAGACGATGCCCTCCACCTGCCCCTGGAAGAAGACTTGGTTGCGCGCGGCGACCGCGACGACGCGCAGCGTGACCTTGTCACTGGGGATGCCGTTCATCGCCAGCAGCAGGTCTAGCTGCGGCTTCTGGTCGGCCGCCGCCGCCAGGCTGCGCCCAACCATGTCCTGCGGCGTCTTCATCGGCTTGGCGGCCCAGGAGACGATGGCCGCGCCGCCATTCTGCACCACCATGTAGATCGAGCGCAGCTTCATGCCGCGGGCGATCGAGTTCGCTGTCACCAACGCCTCGACCATCCCGAAGGTATCCTCCTTTGAGGAGACGAGGCTTGCCGCCTTGGCCGAGCCGGCGCCGTCGCGGATCTCGAGGTCGATCCCCTCGGCTGCGAAATAGCCCTTCTCCTTGGCCCAGAAGAACGGCACGTGATAGCCGGACAGCGCCCAATCGAGCCGCAGGCTGGCCGGCTTCAGCGTTTGTGCGCGGCCGAGCGTGGGTGCGGTGAGCGCGGCCAGACCGAGCGTGACGCGACGGGTGATGGCATTCATGCGGGATGCTCCTTCAGCCGGCATTGCGGACCGAGACGTGCCAGGGGATGACCAGTTTTTCGAGCCGCACCACTGCGACGAAAAGGGCGATGCCGATCGCCACCAGCATCAGCAGGGCCGACCAGACGAGCGAGCCGTCGAGCGTCGCGGTCGAGGTCAGCAGCAGGTAGCCGAGGCCGGAATCCGAGCCGACGAACTCCGCCACGATGGCGCCCACCACGGCCGAGGTGATGGCGATCCGGAAGCCTGAAAAGATCTGCGGCAGCGCCGTCGGCAGGCGCACCTTCCAGACCTGCTTCCAGGTCCGCGCGCCCATCGCGCGCACCAGGTCGAGCATGTCGTTTTCGACCGATTTCAGGCCGGTGACCGCCGAGATCACCACCGGGAAGAAGGCGATCAGGAAGGTCACCGCCACCTTCGGGGCCAGCCCGAAGCCGAGCCACACGACGAAAAGCGGCGCGATTGCCACCTTCGGGATGGTCTGGGAGCCGACGACGAGCGGCATCAGCATCCGCTCGGCCAAGGGATTCAATACGACGAGCAGCGCGAGCCCGAGCCCGACCACAACGCTGACCGCAAAGCCCAGAAGGATCACCGACAGCGTCGCCCAAGCGTGCCGGAACAGCAGGTCATGGTCCTTGACGAAGCGTTCCGCCACCGCGCCTGGGGAGGGTAGCAGGTAGTCGGGAATGCCGAAGAATTTCACCCCTGCCCACCAGGCGAAGATCACCGCCGCCATCAGGCCGAGCGGCAGGAGGATATTGCCCAGCCGGCGGCGCCATTCCGCCTCGGTCGGGGCCGGCAGCGCCTGCGCTCCGCTCAGCATGACAGGTTCTCCCGTAGCGTGCGGCCGGTATAGCTGCGCCGGAAGCGGCCGCGGCGCTGCAACTCGGGCACCAGGAAATCCACCGTATTCGTCATCACCGCCCGCGGTGCCGCCTGGCTGAGCGAGATCATGAAGCCGCCGCGCTCGCCGGTCGCTTCGAACACCTCCTCCATGTAGTCGGCGACCTGCCGGGCGGTGCCGGCGCGGGTGTGCTCATAGCCGGTTGCCGCACGCAGCCCGTGCTGGAAAAACTCCTCGCGCGTCAGCTCCAGGTCCAGCCCGTGCTGCTGCGCCAGCAGCCCGACGAAGCCGACCGGGGACGCATTGGCCGCGACGATCCGCTCCTGTACCTCACGCAAGGTGAAGCGGGGCGGCAGCTGCGCCATGTCGAAGCCCGAATTATGCGAGAGCCAAACGCCCACCGCGGCATCCGGCACGTCCTGGATCAGGCCTTCTTTCAGCGCGGCCGCCTCGGCCTCGGTCTCGCCGACGATCAGCTTGGTCGACCAGACGATGCCCACGCCCGTCGGGTCGCGGCCCTCGGCCCGCAGCGCCGCGTCGATCTCCTCGCGCTGCTTGGCCATGAAGGGAATTGGCTTGGTGGCGGCAAAGACATGGTCGGCGACATGCGCCGCCGCCCGGGTGCCGCGCGGCGAGCCGCCGGCCTGCACGATGACCGGCCGGCCCTGCGGCGAGGGCACGACGGAGAGTGGCCCGCGCACCTTGAAGAACTGGCCCTCGTGGTGGATCGGCGTCACCTTGGCGGGGTCGGCCACCTGCCCGGTCTGGCGGTTCCACATAAAGGCGTCAGGCGCGACGCTGGCCCAGAGCGCCTTGCAGACATCGATGAACTCTTCCATCCGCTCATAGCGGGTGTTGTGCTCGACCAGCTCGTCATAGCCGTAATTCTGATAGTCGCTGCGGCGCTGACTGGTGATGACGTTGAAGGCCATGCGGCCATTGGTCAGGTGATCAAGCGAGTTCAGCAGCCGCGCGGTATAGAACGGGTGCATGAAGGTCGAGGAATAAGTCAGCCCGAAGCCGACATGGCTGGTCACCCGCGACATCGCCGCGATCCAGGGGCTCATATCGAGCCGCGGCCAGGCGACGCCCCAGGTGACGGCGTCGGCGATGTCGTCCTTCCAGGTATTCGGAATGCCGGTGCCGTCGCCGAAGAAGATCAGGTCAAACAGGCCGCGCTCGGCGGTGCGCGCCACCTCCTCGAACAGGCCGATATCCGGATAGCCTCGCCCCACCCAGGACCCCGGCAGCCGCCAGAAGGTCTCCAGTTGGGTCCAGGAAATATCGAAAGCAAGGTGCATCTGCTGCGGCATGCGCGTTGTCCTGCCAGGATGCTGACATGGTCAGGCTCGCATGCAGGGAAGGGCGGGCGACAGCGGCCCGAGGCAGGATTTTGCAGTTTGCGCGACCGCGAATGGCCGCATCCTGGGCGGGCTGCACCGGGTCCTGCCCGTTTGCCGGTCACTCGGACCGGCCGCCGCCTCAGGTGCGCATCAGCACCCGCACATGCGCCGCCGCGCTGCTCGCCAGCGCGTCCAGGTCGTAGCCGCCTTCCAGCAGGCTGACCACGCGCCCGCCGGCATGGCGATCGGCGATGCCGCACAGCTCGGCCGTCAGCCAGGCGAAGTCCGGCTCCCGCACCCGCAGCTGCGCCAGGGGGTCGCGGGCATGCGCATCGAAGCCGGCGGAGATCACCAGCAACTCGGGCGCGAAGGCCTCGATCGCCGGCAGCAGCGCGCCGGCCCAGGCCTGGCGGAACCGCGCCCCGTCAGCGCCCGGCGGCAGCGGTGCGTTGAAGACATTGCCGACGCCCCGCTCCCGCGCCTCCCCCGTGCCGGGATAGCAGGGGGATTGGTGGGAGGAGGCATAGAGGATGCTGGCATCCGCCTCGACACAGGCCTGGCTGCCATTGCCGTGATGCACGTCGAAATCGACGATCGCCACCCGCGCAAAGCCGTGCGCCGCCTGGGCATGGCGGGCGGCGATCACGGCATTGGCGAACAGGCAGAAGCCCATGGGGCGGCCGGGTTCGGCGTGGTGGCCGGGCGGGCGCACTGCGCAGAAGGCGCGCCGCGCCGCGCCCTGCAGCACCGCATCCACGGCGGCGACGCCGGCGCCGACCGCGCGCAACGCCGCCTCGGCGCTGCCCGCGCTCATCACCGTATCGGCATCCAGCGCCACGCGCTCGCCCTCCGCCGGGCGAATGCCGAGGATCGCCTCGACATAGCCCTGGGGATGCACGCGGCCGAGCTGTTCCGGCGTCGCCGCCGGCGCCTCGGCGCGCCGCAGCGCCGCGAACTCCTCGCTCGCCAACGCCTGCAGCACCGCCCGCAGCCGGTCCGGGCATTCCGGATGTTCCTCGCCGGGATCGTGGCGGAGGCAGGCGCGGTGGCTCAGCAGCAGGGTGGTCACGCCGGCTCTGCCCGGCGCTGCAGCTCGAAGCGGAAGACGCCCTCGGCCTCGCTGCTGCCCAGCAGCAGGTGCCCGGTCTCGGCGCAATAGGCGGGGAAGTCGCGGGCGCTGGCGGGGTCGGTGGCCAGCACCACCAGCCGCCCGCCCGGC
>CAITYE010000062.1 GCA_903896535.1 uncultured Paracraurococcus sp. | reverse complement strand
GCGGTCAGGGTCGAGGGCGTGCAGGGCACCACCCTGATCGTTCGGCCGGATGCGCGCTGAGGCCATCTTGAACCCAGCCCGGCGTCGGGCAATCTAGGCGGCATGGAACGCCAAAGATCCGCGCGCGCCGACGCCCCCGTCATCCTCGACATGACGCCCGAGGGCGAGTTCCGAGACCCCGCACCACGGCGGGGGTCCACGGGGCTCGACCGAGTCCTGGAAAGGGTCGGCGGCGCCGCCCTGCTGGTCGCGGCGATCACGGGCGGGTTGCTGCTGCTGGCATTGGCCTTCATTTTTGTCAGCCTCGTCCTGCCGGTGTTGCTGGCCGCCGGTGCGTTGGCCGCCGGCGCGCTGTGGTGGCGCCTGCGCCGCTTGCGCCGCCAGATGGCCGCGGCGGCGGCCGAGGCCGAGGTCACCATTCTCCGGCGCGGGTGAGCCCGCCTTTCCGGATCGACCCCGCGCGGCTGCGCGACGTCGGCCCCGGCGGCCGTCTGCGCCGCATCCCGCCGCCGATGGGCTGGCTGGACGCACGGCATCGCGCACTGCTGCTTTGGGCTGCCGGAGCCGGGTTGCTGGTGGCCGGCCTGGCGGGGCTGACGGTTGCGGCTTTCGCGCTCGGCTGGCGGCGGCTGGCGGCTGGCGGGGCCGTGGCGATGTTGCTTGCAACACCTTTGTTGGCGGCGGGGCCGATGCTGGATTGGTGGAAACATCGTCGCTGAGCGGCTAGAGCGGAGTTCGTTGAGGCGGAATCGCCGAAGGCGCTGAATACCGCGACGAAACAGAGGTTTGAGCAGGATGCATGAGCGAACGCGAACGCAGCATGCTCTATAGCAAGCCCCGCCCAAAATATCAGAAGGAAGGCCCGCATGGTTGCCAAGACGGATCTGACCACCGAGGAATGGAACCTGCTGCTGGGCGCCCCGACGCTGGCCGCCATGGCGGTGACGCTGGCCGAACCTAGCGGTCTGTTCGGCATGCTGAAGGAAGGCATGAGCAGCGGCCGCGCCGTGCTGGCGGCGATGAAAGACCCCCACGCCGATGCGTTGGCGCAGGCCTTGGCCCATGACCTCGCCACGTCGGAAGGCCGGCACGCCGTCAGTGCCACGTTGAAGGCGAACCTCGCGGGCAAGCCCCCAGCCGAGATGAAGGCGGAAGTGCTGCAATCCCTCGGTCGCGTCGCCGCGCTGGTCGATCAGCGCGCTCCGGCCGAGGCGGCGGGCTTCAAGACTTGGCTGCTGCACATCGCCGAGCAGGCAGCGGAAGCCTCGACCGAGGGCGGGTTTCTCGGCTTCGGTGGGGTCCGGGTGAGCGATGCGGAAAAGGCGACGCTAGAGGATCTGCGCCGGACCTTCGGCCTCGGCTAAGCCGGTCGGCTATTCGGCGGCGAGCGCTGGGCGCGCGGCTAGGCCGCAGGCTTCCGCCAGCAGCCGGTAGCTGCGCTGGCGGGCTGCCGGATCGTGGCAGGGCGTCAGCACCGCGATCTCGGCGGCACCATGCGCCGCAGCCATCGCCGCGAGCTTCGCCTGCACCTGTTCCGGCGCGCCGACCAGGGCGCGGGCGCGGATCGGCGCCAGATGCGCCCGCTCGGCTGCCGTGAAGGGGTAGGCCTCGGCCTCCGCGACGCTCGGTAGCGGTGGGAAGCGGCCGGTATCGCGGAACAGCCGCCACAACTCGCGCGACTTGAACAGCCGCCAGGCCTCCGCCTCGGTATCGGCGGTCAGGGCGAAGACTGCGATGGCGGCATGCGGCGCTGCCAGGCGCCCGGGCCTGTCTGGGTGCGGGCGGAAACCCTCCCGGTACAGCGCCATCACCTGTTCCGAGCCCTGCTCGCCGATGAAATGCGCGAAACAATACGGCAGGCCGAAATAGGCCGCGACCTGGGCGCCATAGTCGGAGGAGCCAAGGATCCAGACCTCGGGTCGCGTCGGCACCTGGGGATTGGCCACAACCTGACGGAAGGGATGTCCCTCCGGCAGCCCATCGCCGAGCCAGCCGAGGACGTCCATCACCTGGTTCGGAAAGCGGTCCGCCGCTTCCTGCGCATTCGGGTTCAGCGCGAAGGCGGTCCGCCCGTCCGAGCCTGGCGCGCGGCCGACGCCGAGATCGATCCGCCCGGGTGCGATCGCCTCGGCGACCTTGAACTGTTCGGCGACCTTCAGCGCGGCGTAATGCGGCAGCATCACCCCGGCGGTGCCGACCCGGATGCGCCGCGTCGTCGCGGCGATAGCCGCAACCAGCATCTCTGGCGCCGAGCCGGCATGGCTGGCGCTGTTGTGATGTTCCGCGAGCCAGTAGCGCCCATAACCCCAGTCATCGGCCAGCCGGGCCAGCGCCAGCGTTTCCTGGATCGCCGCATCGGCGCCGCGGCCGGAGGCGATGGTTGATTGGTCGAGGATCGAGAGGCCGAAGGTCATACGCTCAATCTAGGGCCTCGGCCGCCGTCGGGAAGGGGGTTTTCAGAAGGCGACCCGGCCGAACATCGCCGTCAGCAGCGCGAACAGCCCCCCGCCCACCAGAAAGCCGACCAACGTGCCGTTCATCCGCACATATTGCAGGTCGCGCCCGACGCGGAGCTCGATTTTTTCGGTCACCTGCGCGGTATCCCAGCCGCCGACCACCTGGGCGATGAAGGCTTC
>CAITYE010000061.1 GCA_903896535.1 uncultured Paracraurococcus sp. | reverse complement strand
TGTCTCTATTTTATTTCACCTCACGCGTGCGGCACTCGCGCCCTGGTAGGCATTGCTGCGGGGGTGGATCAGGCGATAAATGAAGGGCGAATTGTTCGCGACGGCAAGGAATGCCGATGGATGGACTGGCTGTCCCGCTTGTTGCGGCTGCCCCGGCGGACCCCGCGGCCACGGCGCGCGGGCTCTGCGCAACGGGCGGCCTTGCCTGGGCGCTGGCCAGCCTGTTCGCGGGCCTGGGCGGCTTCACCGACCGGCAGCTCGCGGGGCTGTTGCGCCGGGCCGAAGCGGTGCTGCCGGACCTGTCGCCGGACGCGGCAGCGGCCTTTGATCGCGGCCTGGGCCGGGCCCAGCACGCCGCCACCCGCAGGCTGCTGGCCGATTACGCCACCGTCCAGCCCGGCGAACGCCGCTTCGCCCGCCGCCTGCGCCGGGTGCTTTCGGCCGGCCGGCGCGGCGCGGCGCCCGCCTTTCCGCTGACCGAGCCCGCTGGCCGGGCGCTCGGCCAACTGCTGGCCGCGCCGGAGAGTGACGGCCCGGCCAATGCCCGGCTCGCCGCCACCGCCCAGCAGGTTGAGCAGGCCTTACTGCGCCTGTGTGTCGCGCGCCTTTGGCCCAAGGGGCCGAAGCCGGGGGAGGAGGCGCTGCCCGCCAGCTTCATCGGCCATCTGCGCGGCGGCGGGGAGGCCGCGCATCCCCGCTGGTTGGAGCTGTTCGGCGCCGCCCTGTTCCGCGAATACCGCGCCGACCGGGGCTTTCGCGCCGCGCTGCATGCGGCGTTCGGCAACCCCTTCGGGGCGACCGAGGTGCTGCTGCCGCGGCTGCGCCGCTGGCGTGGGCCGCTGGTTGCCGGGCTGGGCTTGGCGGCGCTGGCGCTGGTCGGCGGCGTGCTCGGCCCCAGCGTCTGGGACCGCGCCGCGCCGATCGCCGCCCGGGTGCTGGCGCAGCGCCTGCCCAGCGCCTGTGACGTGCAGGAATGGACCGAGGGCAAATTCGCTGCTGAGACGGCGGCGCAGCCGGACCGGATCAGCGTGCTCGTCACCCGCCTGGCGGGCGATGCCGAGGGCCGGGCCTCCACCCGCTTGGCTGATGGCTTCGCCGAAGCGGCTGCCTTTGAGGTATTGACCACCTGCCGCCCCTTTGCCCCCGGCGGTGCCTCACTGGCGGCGACCCAGGCGGCGCTGAAACGGAGCGGCGCCACGTTGCTGCTGATCGGCCGGGAGGAGAAACCGAGCGAGTTCCGGCTCGATTTCACGGGCGCGCAGGCATCGCCGCCGCCCGGCCTCGGGTCGTTCCGCATGGCCGGCCCGTTGCTGGAGCAGGGCCGGTCGGCGGAGCGAGCGACCGCGTTGCAACTGGCCGCCCTCGCCGCCCTGCCATATGGCGATGAGGTGCGGCTGCGCGCCGCCGCGCCGGGCCTGCTGCCCCGCCTGCCGGCGCTGGAGCGGCTGCTGGTCGCCCCGCCCTTCGATTTCGATCCCGCGACGCGGTTCGATGTGGGCTTGCGCTTCGCCGCTGCGGCGAGCCGCCTCGCCGAGGCGACCGATGATGTGCCGCTGATGGTCCAGGCGATCGAGCGGTGGCGCTGGCTGGCGCGCCGGATCAACCGCGACGTGGCGCCGCTGCAATGGGCGCGGGTGCAGATCGGGCTCGGCCGCGCCCTGCTGGCGCCGGCGCCCTGGGATGGCCGGGGTCTCGGCCTTGGCCAGGCGGCCGACGTGTTCCGCGCCGCGCTTGGCGCGCTGTCCGAGGCGGACCAGCCGCTCGACTGGGCGTTGGCCGAGGCGGGGTTGGGCGCCGCGCTGGCCGGGCTGGGCCAGGGGGCGCCAACCAGCGCGCCGCTGCGCGAGGCGCTGGCTGCCTATCGGGCCGCGCTGACCGCCCTGCCGCGCGCCGGCGCGCCGATCGATCTGGCGCTGATGCAGAGCGCCTTCGGCGACACGCTGCGGCTGTTGGGGGAGCGCGAGCGCAGCTTCGCGCTGCTGCAGGAAGCCGTGGCGGTGCAGCGCGCGGCGCTGGATGCGCTGCCTGAAACTGGCCTTGAGGAGCCGCGGGCACGGGTCGAGACCAATCTTGGCCTCGCGCTCGTCCGGCTCGGCGCGCAGGAAAGCGGCAATGAGCGGCTGGTCGAGGGAATCGCCAGCTTCCGCGCCGCGCTCCGGGCCTATACGCCGGAGACGCGCCCGCTGGCCTGGGGCGCGACGCAGGTTGAGATCGGCAACGCGCTGCGAACCCTGGCGACGCGCGAGACGGGGACGAGGGCGCTGAGCGAGGCGGCGGCCGCCTATCGTGCCGCGCTGGCCGGCTGGACGCGGGCGCGACTGCCGCAGGGTTGGGCGGCGACGCAGGGCAATCTCGGCCAGACGATGGCGCAGATCGCCGAGCGCGAGCGGAGCATCTCACCCCTGGAACAGGCGGTCGCGGCCTTTCGCGCCGCGCTTGAGGAATGGACGCCGGACCGTGCGCCGCAGGATTACGCGGCGGCGCAGAACAGCCTCGGCCTCGCGCTTTGGCGCCTGGGCGAGCTGGAAGGCGGGACCGCGCGGCTGGAGGCCGCCGTGGTCGCCTTCCGCGCGACGGTCGAGGCCTGGCGGCGGGACAGCGCGCCGCAGCGCTGGGCGCAGACCCAGAACAACCTCGGCAATGTGCTGACCGTGATCGGCGCCCGCCAGACCGGCACGCAGCGGCTGATCGAGGCGGTGAACGCCTATCGCGGCGCGCTGGAGGTGCAGCAGCGGCGCAACGCGGCGCTGGATTGGGCGATGACGCAGAACAACCTCGCCGTCGCGCTTTGGATGCTGGGCACGCGAGAGGCGGGGCCGTCGCGGCTGGCCGAGGCGGAGACGGCCTTCGAAGCCGCGCTTGAGGAACGGACCGAGGGGCGGGTGCCGCTCGACTGGGCGAGCACCCGCTTCAACCTGGCGCTGGTCCGGGAAAGCCTGGCCGGTTGGGGCGAGCGGACGGCGCGGCTGGAAGCGGCGCTGGCCGATGCCGAGGCGGCGCTGGGCGCCTTCCGGCGGCTGGGGGCCAAGGCGCAGCTTGATCTGGCGACCGATGTGCGCGACCGCATCGCCACCAAGCTTACGCAGTAGGCCGGCTCGCCCGGCGCCGCCGCAGGCCGAGCAGCGCCGGCAGCAGCAGCCCGAGGCTGGCGGGTTCCGGAATCAGCGTCGTCGCGGCGATGGTTTGCAAGGCGAGCGCGTCCGTCTGCGAGATCCCGAGATCCATGGCCGCCTGCTCACTGACGCCGAGGGAGAGCGGATTGCGCCCGGTGATGCGCCCGAACAGGGTGAGGGCCGCGAGGTAGGAGCCGTATTTGCTGGCATGGGTCCCGTCGTCGAACCACAGATCGATCTTGCCGTCGGTCAAGGCATCGCTGGCGAACATGTTGCGGGTCGCGATCCCGTTCTGCACGGCCAGCAGGAAGGCATCGCCCGCCGGCGCGACGCCGGCAAAGAGCGGGTTGTTGGTGGCCAGCCCATTATAGGCGGCGCGCAGATCGGCGGTCATTTCCTCAAGCGAGGCATAGGGGCCGGTGATCGGCGTGGTGGTCCGGGTGACGGCGCCGGTGGTGGCGTCCGTATTCGTCACGAAGCCGCCATTGACCAGGTTGGGCCGCGCCCATGTCTCGTACAAATAGACCTGGGTCGCGCTGTTCGCATTGGGGTTGCCGGTGATGGTCCGCAACGTGCCGCAGCTGGCCTGGGTCGCGCCGGTCATCGTGGCGCAGGCGGCGTTGGTGCCGCCGAACAGATCGCGCTCGCGAAAACTGTAGCCGGCGGTCTGGGTGCGGACATATTCGGCCAGCTTGGTCGCATAGGCCGTGAAATAGGCCGGCACCGCATTGCTGGTCTTGCCGTAGGGCAGGGGGCCATCGCTGAGGTCCTGCAGCACCACCTTGTCCCAGCGCTGGGAGGCAAGATTGCCGAGCAGGTCCCAGCTCGCGCCATTCGAGTTGAGGTACTGGCCGCGCAGCGAGGCGGCGTTGCGGGCGGAGATCGCCACATCGTAATCGAGCCCGGCTTCGACCGTGAACTGCTTGAAGATGCCGGCGACCCCGCCCCAGGGATGCGGCTCATAAGGATTCGAGCCGGAGGGATTGGTGAAATTCCCGCCCTGGCTTGGCGCGGTGAGGTCGCGCACATTGGCGGCGTTATAGGACATGACCGGATCGACGCGGCCGAAGGTATAGCTGTTGCCGACAAAGAGGATGGAGATCGGCGCGGCCCCTGCGGTGCCGGCGGCAAGCAGCCCGGCGCCCAGCACGCCAGCCAAAAGCGCCCGGCTTTTCCGGACTGCGGCAACAAGACCCATGGTGATCCCCCTTTTGCCGCGCTGCCTTGCGCGGGGAGCCACCCGTACCAGAGGCAATCTTTCGGTCATAGCCCTGACAGGATCGCCACAGGATCGCCGCACGCGCCCGGGCGGCATATCGGGTTGGGTTCCCCCGCATCAGCCGATCGGGACCGATGCGCCGAGGGCAGTTCGACCGGTGGGATTATTTTTCCGGCCCTCAATCGCCGGCCGGAAACCGCCGGTTGCCTGAGACGCGCGGCGTTGGCCGCGGCGCCCGTTCGGGCGCTCGGCACGGGTCGAAGCCTCGTGCCGTTGGTCTAGAGCATGCTGCGTTCACATGCGTTCACGCAGCCCGCTCTAATCGTTGTTTGGTCGCGGGATTCAGCGTTATCGGCGATTCCGCCTCAACGCATCGCGCTCTAGAGCATGCTGCGTTCGCATTCGCTCACGCACCCTGCTCTAATCGTTGTTGGGTCGCGGGATTCAGCATTATCGGCGATTCCGCCTCAACGCATCCCGCTCTAAACCTGACCGATACCGCCGCGCCGCCCTGCCCGGCGCGTCACGCCCGGGGCAGCGCGGTCTGGCCCAGCACCCAGCCTTCCCAGCGACGCACCCAGGGATCGGCCGGGATGAAATCCGGCCGCGCCCCGTCCAGCACCCCGATCAGGCCGAGCAGGCCAATCACGCTGTCGAAGCGATCCTCCCCGGCGGCATCGGCACCGAAGCCGGTCTCCACCATGGTCTGCAGCGCTGCATCGGGCTGCACCCGCCGCCCCGCCAGTGCCGCGCCGAGCGCCGGCGCCAGGGCTTGGCGCGGCGCCTGGGCCCGCTTACTGCCCGCCAGTCGCAGCCCGGCCTGGCGCAGCGCCTCGGCCGGGTAGACCTCGGCCAGCACGGCCTGCCCGGGGGCCAGCAGGGCGTGCAGCCCGCCCGCGAAGGGCCAGAGCCGGAGCGGCGCCCCCGCCGCCAAGGCCGGCGCCAGCCAGTCCCGCCAGGCGCTGATCGCCGCCTTGCCCGACTGGTTCGCGCCGAGCGTCCAGAACAAGGGCGCGCCGGCCGGGCGTTCCGCCGTGGCGCGGTCGCAGAGCCGGGAGAGATCGGCCGGCCCGTCGAAGCCCAGCGCCGCCGCATGGCTGGCGCGGGTCATTCCGCGCAGGCCGCGGGCGGGGTAGAAGGGCCGCTCGCGGCCAATGGTGGCGAGCGTCGGGTTCACCGCGAAGAAGTCGGGCCGCGCCGTCAGCGCCCGCAGGAAGGCGGGGAAATCCGGCGCCGCGCAGTCCTTGGCATAGGCCCGCGGCAGGCCGAGCGGCAGGTCGAGCCCCAGCACAACCGGCGCGCCCTCGGCCAGCAGCCGGCTCACCAGCAGCGCGGGATCGCCCACCGGGCGCGGCGCCTCCGCCCGCCACGCGCCGTCCTGCCGTCGCGCGACGCTGACCCAGCGCTTCTTCGGATCGATGCTCCAATCCGCATGCGCGGCGAGCAGCGGGCCGGACGCGCTCAGGCTTCCTCGATCGACAGGCCGAAGGCGGCCAGGCCTTCAGTGATCAGGTCACCGACCAGGTCCATGCCCAGCAGGTATTCACCGGCATCGCCTTCCTCGTTGCGCTCGGCGGCCAGGGCGATCGCCTCCTCCCAATCTTCCGCGTCGTAATCGCCACGGCCGATCCAGGCCAAGGCGATCAGCGCCGCCTGCTCATCGGCGTTCAGCGCATCCACCATCTCGGCGGCTTCGGTATCGTCGATCTCGTCGGCATCCTCGGGCGGCACCCGCTCCTCGGCATCCTCGTCGGCGAGGCTGTCGGGGTCGGTTTCCTCCGTCACCTGCACCGCGCGCAGCACATCGACGATCCGCGCCACGGTGGCGAGGCTGATGCCCAGATCGACCTCGTCGTCATCGTCTTCGTCCGGCTTGGCCATAGCGGCTGCTCCTGTCTGCGGCGGCCATCCTGCCAAAGCCGAGGGGGCCGGCGGAAGGGGGAGATCAGGCAGCCCAGTCCGGCGCAAAAGGTGGATTGACGGTGCGTCCGTCCTTCGGCAGGCCAGCGAGCGCGGTCATATCTTCGGCATCGAGCACGAGATCGCAGGCGGCGAAGTTTTCCGCCTGCCGCGCCGCGCCGGCGGCCTTCGGGATGGCGGCGACGCCGGGGATTGCCAGCAGCCAGGCCAGCGCCACCTGCCCGGGCGTCGCGCCGTGCTTTTGCGCAATGCGGCGGATCACCGGGTCTTCCAGCACCTTGCCCTTGACCACCGGGGCGTAGCTGACCAGCGCCATGCCGCGCGGGCGGGTCAGCGCCAGCAGCCGCTCCTGCGCCAGATAGACGTGATGTTCCACCTGCACCGCGGCCAGCGGGACCACGTCCCGCGCCAGCGCCTGGGCCAGCAGCCCGGCCGGGAAATTGGCAACGCCGACGGCGCGGGCGAGACCGCTGGCGCGCAGCGCGGCAAGGCCATCGAGCACCATCGGCAGGTCCATCCGTGGGGAGGGCCAATGCACCATCAGCAGATCGACGTAATCGAGGCCGAGGCGTTCCAGCCCACGATCGAAGGCGGCGCGGAAGCTCGGCAGGTCCTGCGTCGCGGTCTGCTGTTCGATGAAGTGCCAGATCTTGGTGGTGAGGAAGATCTCGTCGCGCGGCAGGCCGGCGGCGCGGATCGCCGCGCCGACCGGGGCTTCGTTGCCATAGCGCTCGGCGGTGTCGATGTGCCGGTAGCCAAGGCCGAGTGCGGTCTCGACCGAAGCCTGGCATTCGGCGCCCAGCATCGGCCAGGTGCCGAGGCCAAGCCTGGGCATCCGCAGGAGCGGGCTTTCAAAGACCGGTACGGGCATGGCGGCTCCCCTCGCTGGGCGGCTCAGCGGCGGCTGAGATCGACCAGGCCAGCGAAGCCGGTTTCGCTGCCGAAGGCCAGATGCGACCCCGTCGCGTTCCAGCCGAGTGCGGAGACCGCGCCATGGCCCGGCGGGGCGACCGGCACCACCTTGCCCGAGGCGATTTCGACGATCAGCACCAGCCCATCGGCGAAGCCGGCGGCGACGACGTCATGTTGCGGATGGCAGGCGACGGCGCTGACCAGGATGCCGTCGCCACCGGCGAGTTCGGTCGGCGCCTTGCCCATCGGGCCGCCGCCGAAGAAGGGCCAGATGACGATGGCATCGGCGCCCGAGGTCGCCAGCCAGCGGCCGCGGGCGGTGAAGGACAGGCTGCGGGTCTTCGAGGGATAGCCCGACATCCGCATGTGCTGGCCATCGGCCAGCCGCCAGCCATGCAGGGCGTTTTCCTGCATCGCCGTGACCACATGGGTGCCGTCCGGGCTGACCGCGATGGCGGCGTGGCTGCCCTTCCATTCCAGCAGCCGGGGCTTGTCCTCCTTCGCCGCGACGAACCACAGCGAGGCGCCGTTGTAGTGGCTGGCCGCCACACGCTTGCCCTTGGCGTCGAACGCGATGCCGCCGACCGCCGAGGGATGCGCCAGGGTCTTCAGCTTGGCGCCGGCGCCGTCGAACAGATGCAGCTGCTTGCCGACAGCGGCCGCGCGCAGGCCGGACTCATGGGCGGCGACATGCTCGACCCATTTCATGGCGCCGAGCTGGGCGAGTTCGTGTGCCGTGCCGTCCGGCGCGGTGCTCACCAGCCGCCCGTCATCGCCACCGGTCAGGAAGCCCGCGCCGGCATCGGCGACGAGGGAGAGCACGGCGCCATGATGCGCGGCGACACTCTGCCAGGGCGCGGCCGGGGTGGCGGGCTGGGCGAGATGCACCGTGCCGTCGCCAAGGCCAAAGCCGAGCGTGCCGTCCCGCCCGAAGGCGAGGCCGACCACCCAGGCGCCAAGCTCATGCGCCGCGCCGCGGCTGGCCAGCAGGAAGTCGGCGGCGGCCTCGCTCATGCCTCCACCGCGCAGCTCTCGAAGCCGCGGCGGAGCTGCGGGCGGTTCAGGTCGCGGCCGATGAAGACGATCTTCGACTTGCGGGGATCGCTCTCCTTGATCTCGCCGATGAAGTCGCCATCGGCGATCATGTGCACCGCCTGGAAGGCGAAGCGCCGCGTCTCCCCGGCATAATAGAGGATGCCCTTGGTCCGCAGCAGATCCTGGCCCTTGCTGGCCAGCAGCTGGGTGATCCAGGCGTTGAATCGTTCTGCGTCGATCGGCTTGGCGACCTCGAAGGAGACGCTGTTCACCGCGCTGTCGTGCTCGTGCTCGTCCTCGCCGGACAGGAATTCCGGCACGCGTTCCAGGATGCGTTCCAGGCTGAAGGCGTCGCGGCCGATCACGGCATCGATCGGCACGGCGGATTTCGTGCTGCGGCGGATTTCGGCATAGGGGTTGATGGCGCGGATGCGGCGTTCCACCTCCACCGCCTCGGCTTCCGACACCAGGTCCATCTTGTTCAGCAGGACGATGTCGGCGAAGGCGATCTGCTCGCCGGCCTCCTTGCTGTCAGCCAGCCGTGCCGGCAGGTTCTTGGCGTCCACCACGGTGACGATGGCATCGAGCTTGGTCGCCCGCTTCACATCCTCATCGGCGAAGAAGGTTTGGGCGACGGGGGCGGGGTCAGCGAGGCCCGTGGTCTCCACGATGATGCCGTCGAACTTGTCCCGCCGCTTCATCAGCCCATTGATGATGCGGATGAGGTCGCCGCGCACGGTGCAGCAGATGCAGCCATTGTTCATCTCGAAGACCTCCTCGTCGGTATCGACGACGAGGTCGTTATCCACGCCGAGCTCACCGAACTCGTTGATCACGACGGCGAATTTCTTGCCGTGCTGTTCGGTGAGGATGCGGTTCAGCAGCGTGGTCTTGCCGGCGCCGAGATAGCCGGTCAGCACGGTGACGGGGACGGGCGGGGTTTCGGTCATGGCGGGTCCGTCTCGGTGGCCCGGCGCTGGGCCGGGCGCCCCGTGGGGCAGGGGTGGGGCAAGGGCGGCATCGCCGGGGCGAGCCTGCAGGCATCAGGTCGGGGCGGGAGGGGGGGAATGTCAAGCCGGCTGGCGGCCTAGAGCGCGATGCGTTGCGGCGGAATCGCCGATGGCGCTGAATCCCGCGATCCAACAAAGGCTAGAGCGGGCTGCGTGAACGCATGTGAACGCAACATGCTCTAACGCCGCGTCTCCGGCAGCCGCCGGGCAAGCCGCTTGGCCAGGAGATAGCCGAAGATGCCCGCCAATGGCGCCGCCGGGGCCATCAGCAGCCAGCCGAGATGCGCCCCCTGCACAACGAGGCCGAGGCCGACGCCCAGCAGCAGCCCGCCGACCAGGCTGCCGACCACGCCGGCGGTCAGGCCGAGGATCAGGATCTCTTCGCGGGTGGGGGGCAGCATGGCAGGCAGGTGGCAGGCCGGGGGCGGTTTGACAAGCGTGGTGAGACACGTGCGGTTTGACAGGCGTGGGGTGCGCCCCCTAAACGCAGTCGCCTTCCTGGGAAAGTGGACGCGGCTTCGGGCCGTGCGCCCGCCTGGGCCCTTCGGGGCTTGGGACTACCGGGACAACAGCGATGGAAAGGGCCGCCCCCAAGGGGCGGCAAGACCTGTCTATGACCAAGCGCGTCGAAGCCAAGTTCAAGATCAACCGCCGCCTCGGGGTCAACCTCTGGGGCCGGGCGAAATCCCCCATCAACAAGCGCGAGACCATCCCCGGCCAGCACGGCGCCCGCCGCAAGCAGAAGCCGACGGATTTCGGCGTGCAGCTGATGGCGAAACAAAAGCTCAAGGGCTACTACGGCAACATCGGCGAAAAGCAGTTCCGGAAGTATTACGAGGAAGCCGTCCGCCGGAAGGGCGACACCTCCGAGAACCTGATCGAGCTGCTGGAGCGCCGGCTGGACGCGGTGATCTATCGCATGAAGCTGGCCGTCAGCCCCTTCGCGGCGCGGCAGTTCGTGAACCATGGCCATGTCACCATCAATGGCCGCCGGCTGAACATCCCCTCCTACCAGGTCAAGGACAACGACCTGGTCGAGGTGAAGGAGAAGTCGAAGCAGCTGACCCACGTCCTCGACGCCGCCCAGAGCGCCGAGCGCGAGGTGCCGGAGTACCTGGAGATCGACCACCGCGCCATGCGCGGCCGCTTCCTCCGCGCGCCGAAGCTGTCCGATGTGCCCTATCCGGTGCAGATGGAACCGAACCTCGTGGTCGAGTTCTACTCGCGGTAAAATGAGAGTTCTACTCGCGCTGAGGCCCCTGGCGGCTTGACCGTCGCGCGGGCGGCGGCGTTGCGATAGCATTCCTCCTCGAAGCCGGGCCATTGAAGCCCGGCCAGGGGAGGATGCAGGATGAACGCCCATCTGCCGCGCCGGCGACTGCTGGCCGCCGCGATTGCCGCACCGCTGATCGCGCCGCGCCCCGGCCGCGCCGCGGCCTTTCCGGACCGGCCGATCCGCCTGATCATCCCCTGGGCCGCGGGCGGGTCGACCGATGCGCAGATGCGCGTCTTCGCCGAAATCGCCGCCCGCCACCTCGGCCAGCCGCTGGTGCTGGAAAACCGCCCCGGGGCGCGCGGCACGCTGGGCGCGCAGCTGCTGCTGCAGGCCAAGCCCGATGGCTACACGCTGTCGCAGATCCATAGCGGCGTCTTCACCCACCCCTTCATGACCAAGGCGGCGAGCTGGGATTCGCTGACCGACTTCACCTACATCATCGCGCTGACCGGCTATCTCTCCGGCCTCGCGGTGCGGGCGGATGCGCGGTGGGAGAGCTGGCCGGCGCTGATGGCCGATGCCCGGGCGCGGCCGGGGCAGATCAGCTTCGGCTCCTCCGGCATCGGCGGCTATAGCCACATGATCATGGCCCAGCTGCTGCCGCGCGAAGGCGTTGACATGCTGCACGTGCCCTATCGCGGCGTGGCGGAGACGACGACCGCGCTGCTCGGCGGGCAGGTGGATGCCATCGCCGATTCCAGCGGCTGGGCGCCGCATGTCGATGCCGGGCGGATGCGGCTGCTGGCGGTCTGGGGCGACAAGCGCGCCAAGCGCTTCCCCGATGTGCCCGCCATCAACGAATACGGGCATGAGATCGGCAGCATCCCGCCCTATGGCATCGCCGGCCCGAAGGGGATGCCGGAGGCGATCGTGGCCCGGCTGCATGAAGCCTTCCGCGCGGCGATGTATGACCCTGCGCATCTGGCGGTGCTGGCCCGCTATGACATGCCCGACCTGTATATGAACGGCGCCGATTACCTCGCCTGGCTGGCGCGCAGCCTGCCGGCGGAAAAGGCGGTGGTGGAGCGGTTGGGGATCCGGCTGGATTAGGCCATGGCTGGGCCGGAATCGCCGTTGGCGGCGCGGCCCTGCAACTGTTGCTTGACATATGCGGGAAGCTTACGAACCTCCGACTGTGCCAGCACCTTCGGTGAGTGGTGCATATGCTCGATCATCGCGTCGATGTCTTTTGTGCCCAGTCGTTCAAGGATGATCGTGTCGGTGACGATGGATGGCGGACTATCCTGCCCTGTGGTGAGATATTTGCCTGTCAGGAAGACATGGCGCCCAAATTGTTTCCCGGAATCCGTAATGAAATAGAAAAAATCCGGTCTTCTCGAGGATCTTTTCTCGAAATTCCAGAAATTTTTTTCTGAATGATCCCTATGTGTTATAAATCCGTCGTATTCCCAGTAATTTTTATTCCCTCGGATCTTATTGATGGCGGGAAGGTTCAGTTTGCACCTGATGACATGGCCCCCCTTGAGCTCCAGGGGATAACGAACACGTAGAGAACCGAGCAAAATCGATAAATATCGAAATATATAAACTTTATAAATACCCTCATATTCTTTAAAAGACTTTACCATATCATTAATTTCGCTATCTCTGTAATACATATATGGAAATAGTGGGCGGAAATTATATATATTTTCATCGGTAATTTTTTGCATGTCTCCTTTCTCAATACCTAATTTTTCGGCGAGGGCATAACTACTGCCTTCATTATTCCAGACATATTTGAAAAAATCGACCTTTTGTTCTAAATAAGAGACAGATTTTCCACTCTTTTTTAAAGAGCTTATTTCTCCTTCAATATTTCGAATTATTTCTGAATATGTTGTGTTGTTTATATTCAATCCGTTTTTCCAGTTGGCTAGGGTATTCAGCGATATCCTCACCAGCTTGGCAATGTCACGCTCGTTTGGCTGGGCCTTCGCGCAAAGTTCCCGCCAAATGGGATTTTTTCCTGAAAGAAAAATGAGCATCAGGATATTACGTTTTTTGAAATCCACGAATCCTCCAGGGAATAATCCGAAACTTCTATCAACAGTGTCATCACTCTCGGTTCGCTGACAAGCGCCCCCTTTGCGACGCAGTCGGGCTAGGTGCCGATCACTGTGGCGGCCGGCAGGCCCCCGCCGCACAGCGCCAGGTCCGTCATTGCCGGGCGGGCATCGGCTCTCGTCCCGCTTTCTGCTGCGGTTGGGGATGAAGATATCTGCCAATACATTGAAAAACAAAGATAAACTTGAACGAAGGCTTGAGATTCTCAACGAACACCCAACGCACATCAGCCGACGGAAGCGATGGACCCAAATTGCGCTTTCGGGGCTTCCTGGCCTCGCCGGCTGAATTCTCACGCCGCGCAAGATCGGGAGCCGGACCATGAAGCACCCCCTTTGCAAGAGCCTGCTCTACATCTCGAGCGCCCTGGTCAGCATCGCCGGTGCGGCGCGCGTCGAGGCGGCACTGATCACGCTTGACATCGCCTTCGTCGCCCCGCTCGAGCAGGCATGGGACGACGCCACGAAGACGCTCGTCCCCATCGCGCGGGTCGCCCCGCCCCCGCTGACCGAGGCTCGGGGCGAATTCCTCGTCACCTACGACCCCTCGACGAGCGGCTTCAACCTGACGAGCGTGGTGGTGAAGTCGCTGAATTTCGATCCCGGCAGCCAGGTGGTCTTCAACCATCTGGCTGCGTCCCCCGGGGGTAGCGAGACCCTCGCTATCGGTGGCCTCGCCGGCTACTTCTTCGAGTTCATGGGACCGCCCGCCGATGGCGCACTGAACGGCCCACAGCAGCTTGCACAACAGGATTTCGCTCTGTGGGCGTTTGTGCGCCAGAATTCGGTCTTGAATTGCTGCGGCTCCTTCTTCTACCGCACGCCCGACCAGGGTCCCAACCAAGTCTCGTATGAGACGATTCAAGGGCACGTGAGCTTCGTCACGGTGGATGCTAGTCAGCCCGTGCCGGAGCCGGGCGGCTTGGCGCTGCTCGGCCTCGGGCTGTTGCTGCTCGTCGCCGCGCGCCGGACCCGGCGGGCGCTGCGCCTGGCCGCCGCCGAGCTGCTGGACGACTGAGCGGGCTTGTCCCCGATCGGGCCCGGCGCTGGTGCGCCGGGCCAGTTATCCCCCGGCCTCATCGCCCCGCCTATCCGCAGGGGCCCCCCCCCCCCCTCAGCACGCCAGAACCGAATGTCGCGTCGGGCATGCCCGACGCGATGCTTCTGCCGCTCGGCCGCAGCGCCGATGGGGCGCGGCGGGTCGGGCGTCTCGCCCGCATCCATGTGAATAGTCGGGGTCTTGCCGAAGTGCGGCCGCTTCGGCGCGGCATCGGCGGCGCTGGTCGCCGGCACGCGGCCCGCGTCCGATGCAGCAGGTGCCGATCCCAACCTCTACGGTTCGCGCGAAAGCCCCTCGCGCACAGTGCCACGCCCGCCGATGCGGGCACGGCAAAGCCTGTTCCGTCGCCATTGGCTGCGGCGGGATTCGTGGGGAAGTCTCAAGACATTGAAAAGACGAAGGAAACATTTGGATACGCGTTGAGAATTTAAAGCAGCACCCAAGGATCGACAGACTTTGCCCAAGAATTCCGCCGTCACGCATCCTGCCGCCGTCGATGCCATCTCGGCGTCGCCGACGGGAGAGACGAGATGCACCGCAACCATGCCGCGCGAGGCAAAAGGCATCACCAGACGCTGGCCCTGCTGGCGCAACTGATCCCGTTGGCGGTCCCCGCCCTCGGCCATGCGGCGACGCTCACGACGATTGCGACGTTCAACGGCGCGAACGGCCTGGCCCCTTTTGCCGGCCTTACCATCGACAGCGCTGGCAACCTGTTCGGGACCACTATTTGGGGCGGCGCGGCCAACAAAGGCACCGTGTTCGAAGTGGCCAAAGGCAGTGGGGGCTACTCACTCTC
>CAITYE010000060.1 GCA_903896535.1 uncultured Paracraurococcus sp. | reverse complement strand
CGCTGCCCGCGCCCCAATGCAACGGCCAGCGATGCGCGCTCGGCTCGGGGTGGGAGGTCAGGCGGATATGGCGGGGCTGGTTCGTGCTCATCCGGCGCAGGCCCTGATGGGATGGGTGCGTCATGCCGGGCCGGTGGCGGCGGGGCAAGGCCGGCCGGGGGCGGAGCGCACCATTGTGTGCGGTGCCTGCCTGGTTGCAACCATGCCCAGCGGCCGCGCCGGCCGCCATGGGAGAGGCGGGTCGCCCGCTTAGAGCGCGATGCGTTGAGGCGGAATCGCCGAAGGCGCTGAATCGCGCGATCCAACATATGCTCTAGCCTTGGCGCGGCACCAGCAACCGCGGCACCAAGCGCGGGACCGCGCTGCCGAGCCAGGCTTGCGGGTGGCTCTGCGGCATGCGGTGGCGCATCTCCATCGCTTCGACGCAGGAGCCCAGCCGGGCATTCAAGGTCACGACGTTGGCCGGCGCGGAGGAGAGAACGAACAGCATGCAGCCATCGAAGACCGTCACGTCGAAATCGGTATGGCAGCCGAAGCTCGGCAGGTCGGCCCGGGCGGCGGCCAGGATTACTCGATTGCGTCGGGCCATCGGCCCCGCCGCGAAGCCGCCGGAATAGCAGCCGGAGGCGACGACGAAAGTGGGGGCATCGCCGCAGCCCTCGGTCAGCGCCGCATCCAGCATGGCCGGCGTCAGGTGCCGGTCGCTCACCTGGAAATAGAGCCCTTGGTCCAGCGTGCCGTGCATTGTCAGATAAACGAGGCAGGCCTCGCCCTTGGCGGGCTTCAGGCTCTCGATCGCCAGCACCACGGCATCCAATTCGGCCCGGCCGATCCCTTCGGCCGCACGGTCGCCGCGTGCCGAGAACTGCGCGACATGGCCCGGCACCAGCGCATTGGCGGCGACCAGCCCGGCACGCAGCTTCTCGATCCCGCGGTCCCAGACCTCCAGCGAGCCATCCCCCGCCACCAGCACGGCGCGAAACCGGGGCGCGGCCGGCCCAGCGGCGTTCACCGAGGGCGCGAGCAGCAGGACAAGGGCAATGAGGCGACCAACCCAGCGGATCATGCGCGCATACTGGCGCTGATCCCCTGTTCCGCAAACAGTTGGCGCAGCCTGTCGAAGCGTGGGTCTGGGTCACCGCCGAAGCGGAAGGCGCCGGAGGCGCGCAGGACCGGGACGCCATCGGCGGTGACCAGCGCCTGGCCGAACAGCGTGCTGCGGCCGCAGGACAGCACGTCCGGCACCGCCTCCACCCAGGCGCCGATGCGCGCTGGGGCGAGGAAATCCGTACTCAGGGAGACGGTGGCAAGAAACCGGGAGAGCCTTGCGACATGGCTGCACCCGCTGGTCAGCACGATATCGGCGAAGCCGGCCAGCATGCCGCCATGCAGCGCCTCCATCCGGTTGCAGTGCCGCAACTCCACACGGAACCCATAAGCGATGCCGTCTTCGGAGAGTTGCTTCACCCAGAAGGGGCCGATCAGGGTGTTGAAGATCGGCCCCGGCCCGCCGGGCAGCGGGATGAAGCCCGGCGGCGGCGCGGCATCAGACGCCAAGGCGGTGCGCCAGATCCTGGAAATCCTCGGCGACCACGTCCCAGGCCTCGCTCGCCACCAGATCGGTGGTCTGCGCCGCGCCATGTTCGGCCGCGCGGGTGACGAAGGCGGTCTGCAGCCCGCATTGGCGGGCCGCGGCGAGATCATTGTTATGCGCGGCCACCAGGCAGAGCTCGGCCGGGGCGATGCCCAGCACTTCGGCCGTACGCAAATAGGCCTCGGGCTGCGGCTTGTAGGCCTGCACCACCTCGGCGCCGAGGATCGCATCCCAGGGGATGCCGGCGCGCTTGGCCATATTGGTCATCAGCGCGATATTGCCGTTCGAGAGCGGTGCAATGATGAAGCGGCGCTTCAGGCGCGTCAGCCCCGCCACCGCTTCCGGCCAGGGATCGAGCCGGTGCCACGCCTTGTTCAGCGCATCGAGCTTCGCCGCGCCGAGCAGCGCCGGGTCGATGCCGTGGTCGCGCAGCACGCCGTCCAGGTTTTCCCGGTGCAGCACGTCGAGCCGCGTCCAGGCGCGGCGGCCGCTGCGGCATTCCTCCATCGCCGGCTGGTAGCGCTTGCGCCAAGCATCGGCGAAGGCGCGGGGGTCGATGTCCCGGCGGTCGAGTTCCGCCAGCACGGGCGCAGCTTCGCGCGCCACGCCTTCCCGCCAATCCACCACCGTGCCGAAGACGTCGAAGACGAGGGCCTTGACCTGTTCGAACATCACTTTTCCTCCTGCGCCCATTTCGCATCGAAGGCCCAGACCTCCGGGAAGCCCATCAGCTCCGTCATCCGCTTGAAGCCGTAGCTCTCCCCGATGCCAAGGCTGTCGCCCTCTGCCTTCAGATGGGCATAGACCCGGTCCAGCGCCTGTGCCGCGGCGAGGAAGCCGGCGCCCGGGTAGATCGCCATGGCATAGCCGAGCTCGGCCAGCCGCTTGGCGGGCAGGATCGGCGTCCGCCCGCCTTCCACCATATTGGCCAGCAGCGGCTTGTCGATCGCCTTGCCGATGGCGGCCATCTCGGCCTCCGTCTCCGGGCTTTCGATGAAGATCACATCGGCGCCGGCCGCGGCGAACATGCGGCCCCGGCGGATGGCTTCGTCCAGCCCCAGCGTGGTGCGGGCATCGGTGCGGGCGACGATCAGCATGTTCGGGTCCCGCCGCGCTTCCACTGCGACTTTGATCTTCAGGACCATCTCCTCCGCCGCGATCACGCGCCGGCCCGGGGTATGGCCGCATTTCTTCGGCATCTCCTGGTCTTCCAGCTGGATGCCGGAGACGCCGGCGGCCTCATACCCCAGCACCGTATGGCGCACGTTCAGCAGGCCGCCATAGCCGGTATCGGCATCGGCGATGACCGGCGTTGCACAGCCGCGCGCCATGGTGCCGACGCGGCCGACCATGTCGGTGAAGGTGGCGATGCCGGCATCGGGCACGCCGAGATGCGAGGCGACGGTGCCGAAACCCGTCACGTACAGGCAATCAAAGCCCATCGCATCGGCGATGCGGGCGGAGATCATGTCGTAGATGCCCGGCGCTACGATGAAGCGGCGGGCGGCGAAGGCGGCCTTCAGGCGCGGATCGGCCATGCAATGCAGTTCCCTATTGCGGTTTGGGTATGGTGCCGGCAGCGGCGGCCTTCGCCCAGATGGCATCTTCCCGGCGCGCCATGGCCGCAAGCCCGGCGCCGTCGCGCAGATCCGGCTCGATCCCCATGGCCGAAAAACGTTCCAGCAGCTTCGGGTCATTGAAAGCCCGCTGTAGCGCGATCGTCCAGGCCTCCTGCACTGCCTTGCCCAGCCCGGCCGGGCCATAGAGGCCGACCCAGCCAGCATAGTCGAAATCCGCGATGCCCTGCTGTTCGGCGGTGGCCACATCCGGGAAGAACAGGCTGCGCGTGGCGGTGGAGACCGCCAGCACCTTCACCTTCCCCGTCTGCAGATGCGGCATGATGCTGGCGGTGCTGGTCCAGCCCACCGGCAGGTGCCCGGCGACGATGTCGTTCATCAACTGGCCGCCGGAGCGATAGGCGATATCGGGCATCTCCAGCTTTTCCCGTCGCGCCAATTCCTGGCCGATGAACTGCGACAGGCTCTCGGTGCTGCCGGTGCCGATTTTCCCCGGATTCGCCCGCGCCCGCGCGAGCATCCCCCGGAGGTCATCGAAGGGCTGCGCCGCGCCGGCGACGAGACCCATGGTATTGCGCGAGAGGAGCGCCACGGGCGTGAAATCCCGCGCGGGATCGTAGGGCAGGGCGGGCAGGAAGTACTTGTTCGCAACATGGGTCGAGACGACGGCGAGCAGGGTGTGGCCATCCGGCTCCGCCCGCGCCACGACTTCCGAGCCGATGACGCCGGCGCCCCCGGCGCGGTTTTCGACGACCACGGGTTGCGGCAGTTGGGTCCGCAGCGCCTCGGCCAGGGCGCGGGCCAGCAGGTCCGTCCCACCGGAGGCGGCATAGGGGACGATCAGCCGGATCGGGCGGCTGGGGTAACTCTCTGCCCGCGCTGGGCCGGCCAGCAGCGGCAACAGGGCAAGCGCGCGGCGCGGCAATCGCATAACGGCATCCTCCACTGGCCTCCTGCCATGCGGGCGGGCATGGCGCCAGATGGCGAGGGTGCGGCGGCCATGCCATGCTTCCTGCCACTATTCAGATAAAGGAGAACCTCCATGCCGGATGCCAGCGGAAAGCCAGGGGCGGCTTCAGCCATCGCCGAGATCGAAGCGGTGGTGCAGACCTATTTCGACGGGCTTTATGAAGGTGACGTCGCCAAGCTGGCCGCCGCCTTCCATCCCGTGAGCCATCTGTACTGCGCGCATCAGGGGGATGTGCTGGACGTGCCGCGGGAGCAATGGTTCGAGGCGGTGCGCCAGCGAGAGAGCGCGGCCAAGCGTGGCTTGGCGCGGGACGACCGGATTCTGCTGATCGACCAGTCCGGGCCGGAGACCGCCTTTGTAAAGGTCGCCTGCCAATTGCCGCCGCGCTACTTCACGGATTATCTGGTGCTGAACCGGACCGATGCCGGCTGGAAGATCGTCAGCAAGGTGTATCGCTTCGACGCGCGCGACTGATATTAGAGCATGCTGCGTTCACATGCGATCACGCAGCCCGCTCTAGCATGTGTTGGATCGTGCGATTCAGCGCCTTCGGCGTTTCCGCCTCAACGCATCGCGCTCTAGCGGCGCGAGGCACAGCCCCGAGCCAGGCGCCTGAATGGGTCCCACGAGCATTGCCGCCCGGCAGTGGAGTGCTTGGCCTCGGCTCCGCCCGCCGACGGAGAACGCGGGGGCGCCAACTGAGCGGCGCCCCCGGCGCCCCTCAGATCGCCAGGTCCTTGGTGTTATAGTCCCGGATCACCCGATCCAGCGTCGCCGCCGTGCAGCGGTACTCGGCTTCGAGCCCGACAAAGGGCTGGTAGCAGAAAGCCGCTTCCGCAGGGCGCGCCTGCGCTCGGGCATCGATCGCCACCTGGATGACCGCGGCGCGTTCGAAGATCCGCTGTTCGTCATAAACTGCGGCAGTATCAACGATGGACAGCGCGGCCTTCTGCCCCAGGACAGAGCGCCGGCGGTGAAAGCCGAAGGTCAGCGAAATCCGCAGATCGGGTGAGGTATTGGCGAAGGAGCCGTGCACTGCCTGGCGGTTCACCATGGTGACATCGCCGGCCTCGCAGACCAGCGGCACCGCGCCGGGCAGCTGCTCGCTGCCGCCATTCGCCACGACCATCGCCTTGATGTCGGCCTTGCCCAGCTTGTGGGAGCCGGGGATGACCCAGAGGCAATTGCCGACCGTCGTCGGGTAGAGCTGCACCTGGAAGTTGAAGCCGTGGATGCCCTCATCCCAATCGGGGGCGTTCCAATGCGTGACGCCATCCTGGTGCCAGGCGATGGAGCCACCGAGGCCCGGCTGCTTGACGAAGATCGCGTCGTTGAAGGGGACGAAGTCGTCGCCATTGATGGTGGCCGCCGTGGCCAGCAGTTGCGGGTGCCCATAGAGCCGCAGTCCGGATGGCATCGCCTGGCACATGGCGTACATCAGGAAGACCACATGGTCCGGGGCATCGGCATCCGGGACCGGCTGGGCCATCTGCGCCGGGTGCCGGCCATTCAACAGTGTGGTCCCGCCCCAGGGATCAGAGAGCGGCTTGGTGTAGCGAAAGGGAAAGCGGGCATAATCCAGCCCGAGCGCGGGACGGCCTTGTGCATCCAGCTGGGCATCCGGCCCGACAGGTGCGCGCGCCAGCATGTTCTGCGCGTCCGCCTGCAGGGCGGCGATTTCCGCGGCGTCGATCACGCCTTCGAAGATGTAATAGCCATGGCGCCAATAGGCGGCGACGATATCGGGGTGCAGCCGGCCTTCAGGCGTCAGCCGCAGCGGGCCGCGATTGCCGATCTCCGCCGCCCGTCTTTCGCCGGCCGCCTGATAGGCGACCATGCCGGCGGCATGCGCCGCGCGGGTCAGCGGACCGGTCGCAATGCCGGGCTGGGCGAGACCATCCATCCCTGTATCCTCCGTCTTTCCCGGCATCCTGGCGGAGGCCATGCGGCGGGCGCAAGCGGGAAGGGTCAGGCGGCCGACCAGCCGCCATCCATCGGCAAGACGGCGCCGGTGATGTCTCGCCCGGCCTCGCCGCACAAGAACGCCGCCATGGCGCCAACCGCACGGGCTTCCACCAGCCGTCCGCTCGGCTGTTTGCCAGTCAGGAAGTGGGCAGCCGCCGCGGTGAAATCATCGCCCGAACCGGCCATGGCGGCACGGATGCGGCCTTCGATATTCGGCGTCAGGGTGCTGCCGGGGCAGAGGGCATTGCAGGTGATGCCGGTCGCTGCCGTCTCCAGCGCCACGGCGCGCGTCAGGCCGATCAGCGCCGTCTTGGTGGTGACATAGCCCACCCGGCCGGTCGCGCCGATCAGCCCGTAGATCGAGCTCATGTTGATGATCCGACCCCATCCGGCGGCGCGCATTGCCGGCAGCGACAGGCGGATCAGGTGAAAGGCGGCGGAGAGATTGACCGCGAGATCGGTGTCCCAGGCCTCGGGCGCGGTCTCCTCGACCAGGCCGAAATGCCGGGTCGCGGCGTTGTTCACGAGGATGTCCAGCGCGCCCGTGGCGCTGATCAGCGCGGCGATGTCGCCGTGATCGGCAAGGTCCGCGCGGTGATAGACCGCCCCCGCGCCGCAGGCGATGAGCGCGGGCGCCGCTTCCTCGGCAGTGGCCAGGCCATGCAGCACCACCGCGCAGCCGGCTTCGGCGAGTGCGGTCGCGACCGCCAGGCCGATGCCGCCGGTTGAGCCGGTGACAAGGGCGCGGCGACCGGCGAGCGGTGGCGCGGACATGGCGGCCTCGCTCAGACCATGCCCAGTTCGCGCGCCTTGATCTGCAAGGCGAGGATCTTCGAAAAGATGCGGCACTGCGCCAGGCCGCCGGCCAGGAACCACAATCCCGGCTGACCCGTGGGCCGCCACATGCCCTGCAACTCGCCCTCCGCATCGAAGCCCCAGACCGGGCCGATCCGGTCGGTGATGGCATCGCCCAGCAAGGGACGAACGGAGTCCCT
>CAITYE010000059.1 GCA_903896535.1 uncultured Paracraurococcus sp. | reverse complement strand
TGGGTGGTCGTGGCAGCCGGTGCGCTGCTGGGCTGCGTTGGCATGGGTTCGCTCTTTTCGCTCGCCGTCTTCCTCGATCCCATCATCGCCGATACCGGGTGGTCCAAGGCCGGCGTCTCGGCCGCCATGACCGTGGGCTTTCTGGCGATGGGCGTCGGCTCCTTCGTCTGGGGCGCGATCAGCGACCGCTACGGGCCGCGCGTCATCGGTTTGGCTGGCGCCGTGTTGCTCTCGGTCGGCTTGCTGCTCGCCAGCCGGGCGCAGACCCTGCTGGAGTTTCAACTCGCCTACGGCTTGGCCATCGGCGCGGCCGCGGGGGCCTTCTTCGCGCCGATGATGGCCACCGCCAGCGGCTGGTTCGAGCGGCATCGCGCGCTCGCCGTCTCGCTCGTCTCGGCCGGGCTCGGCATGGCGCCGATGGTGGTCGCCCCCTTCGGGCAATGGCTGCTGTCGGGGTATCCCTGGCGCGAGGCACAGGCGCTGATGGCCGCGGTCGCTCTGGCGCTGACGCTGCCGCTGGCCCTGCTGCTGCGCCGCCCGCCGATCCCCACCGGCGCCGCCGCGCTGCCGCAGGCGCCGGGGCAACTGCGCCGGGCCTTGGCAAGCCGGCCGTTCCTGGTGCTGGCAACGACCTTCCTGGTGTGCTGCATCGCGCATTCCGGGCCGATCTTTCATGCCGTCAGCTATGCGCTGGCCTGCGGCGTGCCGGCGATGACCGCGGTCAGCGTCTATTCGATGCAGGGGCTGGGCGGGCTCGGCGGGCGGGTGATCTTCGCCCTGCTGGCGGATCGCTTCGGCGCCAAGCTGGTGCTGACCGGCGGGCTGTTGCTGCAGGCCGCCGCCATCGGCGCCTTCATCGGCGCCCGCAGCCTGGGTGAGCTTTACGCCGTGGCCACCATCTTCGGTCTCGCCTATGGCGGGGTGATGCCGCTCTATGCCGTGTTGGCGCGGGAGTATTTTGGCGCCCGGATCATGGGCGCGGTATTCGGCGCGGCAACCATGGTCTCCTCGCTCGGCATGGCCGCCGGGCCGGCGATCGGCGGCTGGATCTTCGACCGGTTCGGCGATTATGCCGGGATGTATATCGGCTCCTGCCTCATCGGCCTCGGCGCGGTGGCGATCGCCCTGACCTTCCCGCCGCTGGCCCGCAAGGTGCGGCTGCAACCGGCCTGAGTGCGTTTCAGCCGAGCAGCCCGCGCAGCGCCCCGGCGAGGCATTCGACATCGCCGAGGTCATTGTAGCCGTGGAAGCTGAAGCGCACGCGGCCGCGGCCATTCCAGGCGAGCACGCCGCGTTCGGCCAGCGCATCGCAGAGCCGCCCGGCTTCCGGATGCGCGATGCAGACGCTGGCGCCATGCAGCCGGGGATCGGCCGGGGTGGTGGAGGCGATGCCGGCCGCGGCCAGCCGCGCGTGCAGCGCCGTGGTCAGCCCCTGCACATGCGCCGCGATGTCCGGAAAGCCCGCAAGGTAGTCCAGCGCGGAGGCCAGCACATAGAGCCCGGCATGGGACGGATTGCCGCGGGTGAAGCGCAGCGCATCAGGGCGCAGTTGCAGGCCGGCGGCGTAATCCGGCCGGGCCATGGAAGCGACGCTGAACCAGCCCGCCGTCGCCGGTGCCCAAGCCGGCTGGCGCGCCCGGTTCCAATAGGCGATCGCCGTCCCGGTCATCCCCAGCAGCCATTTGTAGCAGGCGCTGAAGGCGAAATCGGCCAGCGGCGCATCGATCGGCAGATAGCCCGCGGCCTGGGTGTGATCGACCACCAGCAGCGCGCCATGCGCATCGGCGATGCGGCGCAGCGCGGCAAGGTCGAAGCGCCGGCCGGTAAGGTAGGAGACATGGCTGACCGCGAGCATGCGCACCCGCCCGGTGCAGGCCCGCGCCACTGCCTCCGGCTCCGCCATCGGGGCGAAGCGCAGCTCGGCGCGGTGGCGCAGCGCGACCGGCGCGACCACCGAGAGATACTCGTCGGGGTCGACCAGCACGACATCGCCGGGCTGCCAGTCGAGGCTTTCGACCAGCATCGACATGCCCTCCGCCACCGAGGCGACGAAGCCGATATCGCCTGGAGCGGCGGCCCAGGCGGCGGCGACCAGGGCGCGGGCGCGCTCCATTTCGGCATCCTGGCGATCGCGCCCGGCGGCGCCGGCCGATTTGTCCTCGGCATAGCGGGCGAAGGCGGCGTCGTGGCGGCGGAGGAAGGCGGTCTCGCCGCCGGCGCAGACATGCGACAGGCCGTGGGGAAGCCGGAAATCGGCGGGGTCGAAGAGCGGCATGGTGCGTATTGCGCGCCGCGCCCGCCGGGCTGTCAAATCCCCCGGGGCCGGCGCGTTGCGCCCAATGGCCCGCTGGAATCCCCGCCAGGCCGGCGGTAGAGGTCGCACGATACGTCGGAGAGCCCGCCATGCCCGCCCCCATCGCCCTCGGCATCATCGGCTTCGGCATCATGGGTGAGCGGCTGCTGCGCGCCGCCCTGGCGCACGCTGCCGAATCCGTCACGCCAGTCGGGGTCTGGGACCCTTCGCCGGCTGCCGCAGCCAGGCTTTCCAGCATTGCGCCGGTGCCGATGCGGGCCTCGGCCGAGGCGGTCATTGCCGCCTGTGACTGCCTCTACATTGCCGCCCCGCCGGCCGCACATATCCCGCTGGCGCGACAGGCGCTGGCCGCTGGCCGCGCGGTGTTCCTGGAAAAGCCGCTGGCGACCGACCTTGCCGCGGCGCGGGCCTTCGTCGCGGACGCCGAGGCGAGCGGCGCCCGCGCTGCGGTGAACTTCCCGATGGCGTCTTCACCGGCCGTCGGGCAGCTTGCGGCTTGGCAGGCGGCGCTGGCGCCGCAGGCCCTGGTGATCGAGACCGATTTCGCCACCTGGCCGCGCGGCTGGCAGCAGGATGCGGCAAGCTGGCTGGCCCGCCGTGCCGAGGGCGGCTTCACCCGCGAGGTGGTCTCGCACTTCCTGTTTCTCACCCGGCGCCGGCTTGGCCCGCTCTTGGTGCAGGCGGCCAGCGTCACCTACCCCGATGGCGGCGGGGCTGAGAGCGCCATTGTCGCGCGCCTGACCGCCGGCGACGTGCCGGTCACGCTGCGCGGCGGCGTCGGTACCACCGCGGCGGAGGACAGCAATCGCTGGACGCTGAACGACGCCATCCGCCTGCGGGACTGGTCGATCGCCGAGCGTCGCAGCCCCGATGGCGGATGGGCCGAAGCGCCGGACGCCATGCCGAATGAGCGGATGCGACCGCTGGTTCTCAAGCGCCAACTGGCCGGTGTCGCCGCGATGACCCGCGGCGAGGCGCATCCGCTGGCGACGCTGCGCGAGGCGCTGGAAGTGCAGGAAGTGGTGGAAGCGATCCTGACCGCGGCCTAGAGCATGCTGCGTTCACATACGTTCACGCAGCCCGCTCTAGCCTTTGTTGGATCGCGCGATTCAGCGCCTTCGGCGATTCCGCCTCAACGCATCGCGCTCTAGACCAGCCTCCGGTCTGATGGATCAGGCGGTGATCCATCAGACCGGAGATCAGCTGTTCTAGAAACACTTTCTTCCAGGGCATGAGGCGTTCGCAGTCGCTCTCGCATCCTGGTCTAATCTTTGTTGGATCGCCGGATTCAGCGCCTTCGGCGATTTCACCTCAACACATCCTGCTCTGGGGAAACCGGAGGTTTCTGGCCGGCGATTGGGGGGCGAACAGGCCGCTACCCCGCAGTCCCGCAGGTGTCGCTCAGGCGCCAGGGAGCGGCGCAAAACTCCGTGTCTGCGGATGGGCGGCAAGGTAGGCCGCGGCAGCCCGCAGCACCGCGACATCGGCCAGCCGCGGCCCGGCCAATTGCAGCCCAACCGGCAGTCCGGCGGCGGTGAAACCCACCGGGATGCTGATCGCCGGCCCATGCGAGAGGTTGAACGGGTAGGAAAACTCCGCCCAGGTCAGCCAGTCCCAGTCATGCTGCTCCCAATGGGCGGGGCGTTGCCGGCCGACCGGGAAGGCGGCGACGGAGGCGGCGGGCGTCGCCAGCAGATCGAAGCCAGCCTCACCGAACCAACCATTGACCGCTGCCGCATAGGCGAAGCGACGCCCGGTCGTCGTGTGCGCCTCCATGAAGCTCAACCCCTCATAGGCCCGCGTGCAGGCGACGAGGCCAGGGTCCATCTCGGCCGCCATGGCCGCGTCGCGCGGCAAGCTGGCGCGCATGGCAAGCCCCCAGATCAAGCGTTCCAATTCCGGCCCCGCAGGACCCCAAGGCGGCGTCACCTGTTCGACGCGCGCGCCCAGCGCCGCCAGCCTCGCCACGGCGCCGGCGACGATCGCCGCCACCTCCGGGTCCACCTTCGCGTGGCCAAGATCGGGGCTGAAGGCGATGCGCAACGACTTCAGCTCGGCCGGGGTCACCGCGGCGGGCAGGCTGCCGTCCAGAGTCGTGTGGTCCGCCGGATGCGCGCCGGCCATGACGGAGAGCATCAGCGCCGCATCGGCGACGGTGCGGGTCAGCGGCCCGGCATGGGACAGGTTGCCGTTGTTCGGATGCGGCGCGTAGGGCACCCGCCCATAGGTCGGCTTGAACCCGACCACGCCGCAGAAATGGGCCGGCAGGCGAATCGAACCCGCGCCATCGGTGCCGAGATGCAGCGGCCCGCAGCCGGCGCCGCAAAGCGCCGCCGCGCCCGAGGAGGAGCCACCCGAGGTCGTGCCATGGACCCAGGGGTTGTGCGTCGCGCCGGTCAGCGGGTTATGGCTGACCGCTGTCCAGCCCATCTCGGTCGTCGTCGTCTTGCCGAGGATGATGGCGCCCGCGGCCCGCAGCCTGGCGACTAGCGGCGCGTCGGCCTTGGCCGGGGCCGGATCGGAAAGGCGCGAGCCCCGCCGCGTCGGCAGGCCTTCAACCGCCTGCATGTCCTTGATGGTGACCGGCACGCCGTGCAGCGGTCCGAGCGCCTGCCCGGCCGTGAGTGCGGCTTCCGCGGCGCGCGCGGCCGCCCGGGCCCGCTCCGCATCCAGGGCGACGAAGGCATTGAGCTGCGGCTCGCCGCGGGCGATGCGCGCCAGTACCGCTTCGGTCACCTCCACCGGAGAGGCGCCACGCTTGGCGATCAGCGCCGCCAGATCAGTCGCGGTGGCGGTCGCGAGGTCAGTCGTCGCCATAAAGCCTCTTCTGGTTCTCGAGCATCAGCTCATCGAGCCGGCGCCCCGGGGTGAAGCCGGCAAGACCGGCGGGATAAGGCACGCCCGCCGGCAGGCGCGGGCAAGGCTCGACCGGGCCGAGCGTTTGTACGACGGGGAAGCGGGCAGCGTAGATCGGCAGGGCATAGTCTTCTTCCTCATCGCCGACGCCCTTGTTGCGGACCTTCCCGCTGGCTTCCTCAATCGCCATACCGATCAGCATGGTCGCTTTCAGCTCCTGTGCCGTACTGGGGCGGAGCGTGGCGTTCCGATCGGGGTAGAAGCGGTCGATCATGGCATCCAGCGCACGGGTCTTCTCGGCCGCGTCATCGATGATGTGGGCCTTACCGAAGCACATGGCGCTGCGGTAGTCGACGGAGTGGTTGAAGCCGCACCGCGCGAGCACGAGGCTGTCCAGATGCGTCACCGTCAGGCAGACCGGCACGCCCGGCTTCTGGGTCCGCAGCATGCGGCTGGCCGAGGACCCATGCCAGTAAAGGTGATCGCCCTCGCGCCAGAAGGCGGTCGGCGTGCAGTACGGCTGGCCGTCAATGACATAGGCGATGTGGCAGAGCATTGCCGCGTCGAGGATGGCGTAGACGCTGGCACGGTCATGCCGGCCACGCTCGTGCAGGCGGCGGACCTTGTTGCGTTCGGTGACGGGGTAGCTGCCGGTGGCGGGCATGGTGAGCCTCAGGAGGGTTGCGTCGGGGAGCAATGAAGCGCCAGGATTGGTCCGGCGCGAGGGCCAATTCAGGCCGAACCCACTGGTCCAATTCCCATGGATGCACGGCCCGACCTGTCCGAGCTGCTGCTCATCGGCCTGGACCGGGGCAGCCCAGTGCCGGTGTTGCGCCAGCTTTACCTGCAGTTGCGCCAGGCCATCCTCTCGGGCGCGGTGCCGCCGGCCGGGCGGCTGCCGCCCAGCCGCGGGCTGGCGGCGCGGCTGGGCGTCGCCCGCAACACGGTGGTCGCGGCCTATGAGCAACTGGTGGCCGAGGGGCTGGCGGAAGGCCGGGTCGGGGCCGGCACCCGCGTGCCGCGCGACCTGCCGGCCATCCCCGAATTGCCCGCTCCGATGCCCGCACCGCCGGCCGCCACCCCCGTCGCGCAGCACTACGGCAGCGAGCCCTTCAATACCGGCCGGACCGGCTGGGACGAGCGCACCCAGCGGATCTGGCGCGCGCTGACGCTGCGCCGGCTCTCCACCCCGGACCAGGCGATGTTCGGCTATGCCGACCCGCGCGGCGCGCGTGGCTTGCGGGAGGCGATCGCCGCCTATCTGCGGGCGGCGCGCGCGGTGCGCTGCGATCCCGATCAGGTCGTGGTGACCGCCGGCGCGCAGCAGGCGATCGACCTCGTGCTGCGGGTGCTGCTGCGGCCAGGTGACGCTGCCTGGGTGGAAGACCCGTGCTACCCCGCCATCCGCGCCGCGCTGGAAGCCAATGGCGCGCGGCTGGTGCCGGTGCCGGTGGACGCCCAGGGGCTTCGGCTATCCCCCGGGCTGGAGCCGGCCCGGCTGGCCTATGTCACGCCCTCGGCGCAGTACCCGACCGGTGCGGTGCTGACGATGCCGCGCCGGCTGGAATTGCTGGCCTGGGCCCGGCGGACCGAGGCCTATGTGCTGGAAGACGATTACGACAGCGAGTTCCGCTACGCCGGTCGCCCCCTGGCATCCCTGCAAGGCATCGATGGCGCCGGCCGGGTGATCTATGTCGGCACCTTTTCCAAGGTGCTCTTCCCCGGGCTCCGGCTGGGCTACGCGGTGCTGCCGCCGGCGCTGCTCGAGCCGGTGTTGGCGGCCCGGCTGCGGACCGATTGGCACCCGGCGACGCTGGCCGAAGGGGTGGTGACGGATTTCCTGGCCGAAGGGCATTTCACCCAGCATTTGCGGCGCATGCGAATGCAATACCGGGTGGCGCGGGATGCCCTGGCGGCAGCCTTGGCCGCGCATCTGCCAGGCCGGCTGACGGCCGAAGTGCCGGAACAGGGGATGAAGTTGCTGGCCGGGCTGGCGCCCGGGCTTTCGGATGTCGCGCTGGCCGAAGCGGCGGCGCAAGCGGGCGTGATCGTGCGGCCGGTCTCGCCCATGTATCTCACGGCGCCACCGCGCCAGGCGCTGATGCTGGGCTTTTCCGGCCATGCGCCAGCGGCGCTGCACCGCGCGGCACGGGCGCTGGCGGCGGCCTGCGGCTGATCCCAGTGGCGCAAGGCTTTCATGCGTGCCGAGCCCTGGCGTCGCCGCCGAGGTCCGGGCTAGACGCGACGGGTGACGTCACCCGCCCAGCCCGAGCCGCCGAACCCACCCAATCCGGCTTCGGCGCAAGGCGCGGCACCGACGGGACCGCGGCCCTCCATCGCCCTGCTGGTCGCGATGACCGGCCTCGGGCCCTTCACGCAGCAGATGCTGATCCCGAGCCTGCCGGCGCTGGCCGTCGCCATGGCGGTTTCCTACGGGACCATTCAGCTCACCCTCACGCTCTATCTGGCGGCGGTGGCGATCGGCCAGCTCATCTACGGGCCCCTGTCGGATCGCTACGGCCGCAAGCCGCTGTTGCTGATCGGCCTCTGGCTCTATCTCGCCGGCAGCCTCGCGGCGGTCCTGGCGCCTTCGGCCTTCTGGCTGATCTTCGCCCGGGTGCTGCAAGCGCTCGGTGCCTGTGCCGGGCTCGTGCTCGGCCGCGCGATGGTCCGCGACGCCTATCCGCGGGAGCGGGCGGCGAGCGTGCTCGGCTATGTCAGCACGGCGATGTCGGTGGCGCCGATGCTCTCCCCGGTGATCGCGGCGGTGCTGCAGGCGCATTTCGGCTGGCGCGCCAGCTTCCTCGCCTGCCTGGTATTCGGCCTGCCGTTGCTGGTGCTGGTCCAGCTTCGCCTGCCGGAGACGCTGCGCGAAAGCCAGCCCTTGCCCGGGATTGGCGGGATTCTCGGCGCCTATGCGACGCTGCTGCGCCAGCCGGCCTTCCGCGCCTATTGCCTGATCGGCGCCTGCGCCACCTCCATGTTCTTCGCCTTCTCAGCCGGTGGGCCCTTCGTCATCGTGGAGCGCCTGGGCCATTCGCCCACCGACTATGCCGTGGCGATGATGCTGATCTCGGTCGGCTGGGCGACGGGCACCTTCACCGCGGCGCGGCTCTCCACCCGGCTCGGCACGCAGCGGATGATCCGCATCGGCACGCTGGTGGCGCTGGCCGGGGCCGCGCTCGGCCTGCTGCTGCCGAGCCTCTGGCCGCCGCAGATCGTGCTGTTCTTCCTGCCGATGGTGGTGATCGCGGTGGGCAATGGAATGACGCAGCCCAGCGCCATCGCCTCTGCCATCAGCGTTCGGCCGGCTTTGGCCGGCACCGCCTCCGGGCTGATCGGCGCCTCCCAGATGGGCGCGGGCGCGCTGGCCAGCATCCTCTCGGCGGCCAGCGAGAGTGGCAGCGGCATCGCCACCGGCGCCTGGATGCTGGCCGGCGCGCTCGGCGCCGTCGGCGCGGTCTGGTTGCTGCGCCGGCGCGGCTGAAGCGGGATTATTCTGTGGCGCGGGTCAGCGCATTTGTGATCGCCGCCCATTCCGCGGCCAGCGGCAGATCGGGGCGCCGGCGCCCGGCGCGGCGATACCAGTAATCGGCATTGGCCAGGTCGCCTTCGACCCGGTGCAGATAGGCATGCACCCAGGCCGCGGGCTGGCCGGCCTCGGCCTGCGCGACAGCATGCGCCCGGGCCCAGTCGCCCTGCGCGTCCCACCATAGCGCGGCTAGCGGCGCGGATAACCCTTCCGGGTGGGGCAGGGCGCGGAGCGCATCGGGCGTCATGCTATTGCATCGCCCGGGTCGCGGCGCCTTCGGCTTGATACCAACGGCACGAGGCTTTGAGTCGTGCTGAGCGCCCGAACGGGCGCCACGGCCAGTGCCACGCAGCCGTCGCGGCCAACGCCGCGCGCCTCAGGAAGCCGGAGGTTTCCGCCCGGCGCTCGATAGCCAGAAGAAACAAGACCAGCGGTCAAAGGATTTGACCGTTGGTATTATGGTCGAACTCCGGCACCAACCGCCCGAGCTGGGTCAGCGCGGCGCGCGGATTGCCGCTGCGGCAGGCGGCGGCGATCTCATCGATCGCCCGGCCCACCAGCGCCGGATCGGCGGTGCGCGGCGTGGCCACCAGCAACCCCTCGAAGCGGGTCGGGCGCGGCGGCTCCTGGCCGTGGAACAGCTCCTCGTACAGCTTCTCACCCGGGCGCAGGCCGGTGAAGCGGATCTCCACATCGATCTCCGGCCGCAGGCCGGCAAGGCGGATCATCCGTCGGGCGAGATCGACGATCTTCACCGGCTTGCCCATGTCGAGGACGAAGATCCCGCCCTCGCGCAGCTCCGGCGGCTGGTCCTCGCGATCGTCGGCGCCGATCACGCTGGCTTGCAGCACCAAGCCCACTGCCTCGCGCACCGTCATGAAATAGCGGCGCATATCGGGATGCGTCACGGTCAGCGGCCCGCCGCGTTCAAGCTGGCGGCGGAACAGCGGGACGACCGAGCCGGTGGAGCCCAGCACATTGCCGAAGCGGACAGTCACACAGCGCATGCCGCCAGCGGTGGGCTGAACGCCGCCCTCGGCGCTGCGCGCGGCCATGTCGAGTGCCTGGCAATACATCTCCGCCAGCCGTTTAGAGGCGCCCATGACGCTGGTCGGGTTCACCGCCTTGTCGGTGGAGATGAAGACCATCGCCCGGCAGTCCGCAGCGCGCGCCGCATCGGCGATGATCCGGGTGCCGAGGGCATTGGTCAGCAGCCCCTCCAGCGGATCGTTCTCGACCATCGGCACATGCTTCAGGGCGGCGGCATGGAAGACCAGCTCCGGGCGGATGTCCTCGACCAGCCGGCGGATCCGCGCCTCATCGCGGATATCGGCCAGTACGGCGCGGCGCGGCACTTCCGGGTGGCGCTCCCGCAGCTCCAGGTCGATCTCATAAAGCGCGAACTCGCCGTGATCGAGCAGGGTGAGCTGGGCCGGGCCGAGTGCCGCCACCTGCCGCGACAACTCCCCGCCGATCGTACCGCCAGCCCCCGTGACCAGTACGCGCCGCCCCTGGATCAGCCGCGCCATGCCCTCCCGGTCCAGCGGCAGCTGCGCGCGATCGAGCAGATCTTCGATCACCACCGGCTGCAGCCGCAGGCGCTGGCCGGCCTTCTCCGCCTCCAGCACCGGCCGCGCGGCGGGGTCGAGCGCGGTCAGCGTCGGTGCGGTGCGGACCGGAATGCCGAAGCGGTCGGCGGTATCGAGCAGCGTCTCCAGCGCCGGGCCCTGGATATGGCGCGGCGCCAGCACGATGGCGGCCGGCAGGGTCCCGGCCTCACGCATGCCGGTCAGTACCTCCGGCAGGTCGGCGGGCGTGCCAAGAATGGGATGGCCCTGGATGCGTCGGCCCGCCTGCCGCGCTCGCAGGGCGAGCAGGCCGGTGACGCGGTAGCCGGGCTGGCGGTCACCCGCGAGGGCGCGAATGAACAGATCGGCGCTGTCGCCATCGCCCACCAGCAACACCGGCTGCGGCGCATCCGCGGCCTCGGCGGTGCGCCGCCCCTGGTGCAGCCGTCCCAGCACGCGTGGCGCGCCAAGGACGAGGCCAAGAACGACCGCGTGGATCGCCGGGAAGGCGGCATTGCCCGGGCGCCAGGCGCCGAGCACGAGCAAGCCGGCCCAGAACAGCAGCGCGGCCCCCACCGCCGCGCCGGCGATCGCCAGCAGGTCGGGCAGCCCGGCATAGCGCCAGTATTGCCGGGCCAGACGCAACGGCAGGCCGGCGATCTGCAGCGCGGCGACGACCCCGAGGAGCGCCGCCGGCCACCATTGGCCGGGCGGCCAGGCGCCCGGATCGGCCAGCAGCAGGGCAAGCGGCAGGGCAAGACAGGCCAGCGCACTGTCGAGCGCTATATTGAGCAGGACACGATTCGGCGCAGCGCGAGCCATCGGCGCTCCTTTTAGGCCGCCCCCCCGGGCG
>CAITYE010000058.1 GCA_903896535.1 uncultured Paracraurococcus sp. | reverse complement strand
TGATGGCGCTGGGCTTCGGCGCCGTCTCCTCCTGGAACGGTCGCGGCATCGTGCCGGAAGACCACCCGATGACGCTGGGCGGCTTGCATGGCAACGGCGCCCCGCGCGTGGTGACGTTCTATGAGAAGGTCGATGCCATGCTCGTCGTCGGCTCCAAATTGCGGGCGCATGAGACGCTGGAGCTGAACCTTAAGCTGCCGAAAACGCTGATTCAGGTGGATGTGAACCCGGCTGCTAATGGCCGGACCTATCCCAGCGCCTGCTTCGTGCATGGCGATGCGGCGCTCACCATGGCGGCGCTGGCTGATCGGCTGCGCGGACGCTTGCAGGTAGCGCCAGGCTATCAGGAGGATTTCGCGCGCATGAAGCGCGAAGCGGTGGCGGAATACTGCGCGACACTCGGCCCCTATCAGGATTTTCCGGCGTTGCTGCGTAGCGCCCTGCCACGTGAGGCGCTTTGGGTGCGCGACATCACCATCTCTAACTCCTCCTGGGGCAATCGCATCTTTCCGGTCTACGGGCCGCGCGATGCGGTGCACCCCGTCAGCGCAGCGATCGGACCCGGCTTGCCGCTTGGCATCGGCGCGGCGATGGCCGGCGGCGGCCGCAAGGTGATTGCCATGGTCGGCGATGGCGGTTTCGCGCTGAACCAGACCGAGCTCTGGACCGCCGTACAGGAACGGGCGGAACTGGTTATCATGGTGATGAACGACCGCGGCTACGGCGTGATCAAGCACATCCAGGGCGCGCTGCAGGACGGGCGGATGTTTTTTGCCGATCTACAAGGGCCGGACCTGATGCAACTTGCCAAGATCGCGGGCCTACCGGGGTTCCGGGTTAGCCGGACAGAAGATCTTGGCGAGATCATCCGCCAAGCCGTTGCGACACCCGGCCCCAGCCTGGTGGAAGTGGACATGACCGCGATCGGCGCCTTCCCGCCCTACGCACCCTATAACCGGATGGGGATCTACGCTTCGGGGGCCGGCTAATACCCGCGGTCGAATCCTTTGACTGCGGGTATTGTTTTTTCGGCCCTCAATCGCCGGGCGGAAACCTCCGGTTTCCTGGACCGCGCGGCATTGGCCGCAGCGCCCGTTCGGGCGCTCGACACGGGTCAAAGCCTCGCGCCGCTGGTATAAGGCGCTCGCCGGGAACAGCGCCTGGGGAGGACAACGGTAGGTTCGGTCACTTTCGAGCGTTTGGTTTTTCTTAGTGTGAGGAGGGGCGCATCTGACAAACATGCAATTCGATCAAATTCTTGCCTTTATAGGCTTCATGCTGCCCTGCGTAATGGCGGCGTCGAGCGGCGCTTTTTTTCGGCCCGATAGCTGGTATCGGAGCCTCTCCAAGCCGCGCTGGAATCCACCCGATTGGCTCTTCCCGCCCGCCTGGACACTCCTTTTCGTGACGATCGCTGTGGCTGGCTGGCTTGTATGGCGCGCGGCGGGTTTGGCAGGCTCGGCTGGAGCGCTGGCTATCTGGCTGGTCAGCCTGGGCCTCAACAGCGCCTGGTCTTGGCTCTTTTTCGGGCGCAAGCGCATGGGCTGGGCATTTGGAGAGCTAGTGCTTCTCTGGTTGTCGATCCTGGCCACCATCCTCGCTTTCGCGCCGCACAGCGCGACAGCGGCGTGGCTCCTGCTGCCCTATCTTGCTTGGGTGACGTTCGCGGGCGCGCTGAATTTCACGCTGTGGCGACTGAACTGCGGCCGCGCCGCTGGCTGACCCGTCGGCTTGGAACCAAGCCGTGGTGAGCGATGAGACAGCGATGCATCGTTGGTTTCTTATCCCGCCCGAGGATGCGCACGTCGCCAAGTTGCTAGCAGCGCCGCTGCGTCCACCGCCGTGTAGCGCTGAGTTGTCGAGAGGCTGGCATGTCCGAGAAGTTCCTGGATTGCCCGCAGATCCACCCCTCCGCCGAGCAAATGAGTGGCGAAGGAATGTCTAAGCGCGTGCGGTGTCGCATGCTCCGGCAGGCCGGCGAGCTGGCGATAGGTCCGCAGGGTCTTCTGAGCCACTGCGGGGTTCAACCGCGCGCCGCGAGCACCCATGAACAGGGGTGCGTCCGGCATCGCTCCACGGCGGAACCGCAGGTAAGCCGCAATCGCTTCGCGTACTGCAGGAAGAACTGGCACCAAGCGGGGTTTAGCGCCTTTGCCAAGGACCCGAAGCGCCTCCGTGCCACGCGGGAGAGGAGCGTCGCGTATCGTAAGCGCCAGGGCCTCCCCTAGTCGTAAACCACATCCATAGAGGAGAGTGAACAGGGCAACATCGCGCGCCTGCTGTTCGGCGGGCCGCTCCGCCCTTTGAGGATCGTGGATGCTGCCTGCTGTGCTTACAGCCTCCCTCGCTTGGTCGGCCGTCAGGGCGCGTGGTACTGGCGGCTTAGGTCGCGGCCCTCGGATGCTGCCGAGTGCGACCGGGTCCAGCCCTTCGGTGCGGGCGAGAAAGCGAAGAAAGCTGCGTACGGCAGCGAGTTGGCGAGCCCGGGTCGCGGGTCCGACCCCGGTCGCGGCGCGATAGGCAAGGAAGCCACGAAGATCGGCCGCCGTGAGCCCAGCCAGCGCGGCGAGATCGGGCTCCTCGCCCAGATGTCCCCGCAGGAAGCCCAGGAAGTCGGATAAATCCCGGCCGTAGGCGGCGATCGTATGGGGGCTCGCTCGGCGTTCTCGTGCCAGCCAATCCAGGAATGCGCCGCGCGCCGCGTCGGCGCTCATCGGGCCAGGGCCGCGGCTACGGCGCGGCCGAGGAAACTCAAAGTCGCAGCGCTTTGACGCGCCGGCAGCGCCTGCGCATCACGGGCGCCGAGCGCAAGTAACCAGGATTGGCCGGTCAAGACTGGCACCCGAACCAGGGCATCGCGCGCAACGAGCGAGGCCGCTTCGGCATGGAGCAAAGGAATATCGGTCGGATTTTGACGCACCAACGCATCGCGCCCTTCGGAGAGGAGGCGCCTTATCGTGCCACGCGGCAACGGCAATATTCCGGAACGATCCGGCATTTCGCCCAGCAGGGTACACGCTTCAAGGCCGAGCAATGCCGGGAATTCCTGGGTGACCGTCTCCACAACATCAGTGCAGCGCACTAGCGCCAGGACGGCAAGGCGGACG